>DNZB01000133.1:2240-10318 GCA_003506635.1 Parvularcula sp. | reverse complement strand
GGTCAGTGGTCAGTGGTCAGTGGAGAAGATCACAAAAGCCAGTTCAAGGATCAAGGCGGCTACTGAGGGACCGCTTCAGCCCCGCAAGCATTCGCCTGATTTCGTCCGCGCTCGCTTGCAACCGCCCGGCGTCCGCCGGCGTCAGGTACTTCAGGCGCTCGGCAAGAATAAGAAAGGTCTTGGTCTCGGCGAGCGACCCGTTAGCGATGCTCAAGAAGCGAAGAAAGTCTTTCGTCCCGTCGCGTTCGGCGCCTTCCGCGATGTTGGCCGCCGCCGAGGACGCGGATCGTCTGATTTGCTGGAACAGGCCGAAGCGCTCGCCATTCGGCCACGACCTGCTGGCGAGATAAATGATCTCCGCAAGATCAATCGACTTCTTCCAGACATCGAGGTCCTCAAAACTTCTAGTGTCGGCCAAATTTGATCTTCCCCTCTAAACCGACCACTGACCACCGACCACTAACCCTCAAACGACGCCGGCAGCGCCGCAATACGTTCCACGATTGCGGCGATCCGTGCGAAGTCCGTCTCGCCGATCCAGTAGACCGTCCACTGACCGCGCTTTACGCAACCCGTCGCCATGTCGTTGTAGAAGGCGTTGAAATTGTTGACGGTGCGCGAGCGCCACCAGAAGACCGGATTCTGCTTGGTGAACTGGCGCCAGATGGTGCGGGAAAGACCTTCGCCGCGCGCTTCCTCCGTCACCGCGAATTTATCGAGATAGATGAAATCGTCGATCTTCGTCAGGATCGCGCCGGCGCGATATTTTTCCGACATATAGACCTGATGGATATCGAGGCTTTCCCACCAATCGGGCTTCAGCTTTCGCCCGAACGCCGTCTCGACAAGCTCTGTCGTCCGTTCGCGGTCGAGCCTTGTCTTGGTCGTGAAGGTGCGGATCGCTTCGCCCTGACGAATGAGGGTGCCGGAGCCGCCGTGGGTGAAGAGCTCCCGCACGAGCCCCTGCGGCGTAGTGATTGAAACGGACGAGCTCATCGGCAGCGTGTCGAGGAGCTTCTTGATCTCGGCGAGTTTCAGCCGCATGCCGCCGTTCACCCAGTCAGCCTTCATCAGCTTCTCGTAATCGGAAGCAAGGTTGATCGAATGCATCAGCCGCTTGTGCTTGTCCAAGAGACCGCCCGCGCCGGTGAGGAAAATGACCTTCAAGGGCTGCAGCGCCGCAACGACCGCGCGCGTCGCGCTGTCGCCGTTGATGTTGAGAAGCTGGCCGCCCGGCGCGATGCCGAGGCAGGTGAGGATCGGCACCGCGCCAGATTTTACGATCGAGCGCAGCATGCCGAGGCGCACATTCACCGGTTCGCCGACGAAGCCGTATTTCGCCTTGTCGAGATAATCGGCCTCGATGACGCCGGCGACGATGCCGTCCGCCTCGACGCCTTCGGCCCTGACCGCTTCGACAAGCTTGATGTTCTCGCCGATGAAGACGTCGCGCGCCGCGTCCATGGTCGCCGCGTCCGTGACGCGAAGCCCGTCTATCTTCGGCGTTTCGATGCCGCGCTCTTTCAAGGTCGCATCAAGCTGGGGACCGCCGCCATGGATGACGATCGGGGTGAGGCCCACGGTGTGCAGGAAGGCGAGCGCGTCGGCGGTTTCCTTCAATTGCTCCTGCAGGATCGCGCCGCCGATCTTGATGACGGCGAAGCGCGACTGATCGACGGTCGAAAAGCGCTGGAGATAGGACCGGATCTCCTTTCCGTCCTGCATGTTGGAAAGAAGCTGAACGATCGTCTGTCGGGTGGCGAGGGTCGGGGCGGTCATGTCAGGCGCGCACCAGAGCCTTCATCACCGCCTTTTGCACGTGCAGGCGGTTCTCCGCCTCCTCATAAGCGATGCAGGCGGCGCTATCGAACACCGCGTCCGCCATCTTCACGTTTCTTCGCATCGGCAGACAGTGCGAGACAAGCGCCGCGTTCGTCAGCGCCATCTTCTCCTCATCGACGATGAAATGCTTGTGCGCGTCGCGGATCGGTTTTTCCGGCGCCCAGTTGCCAAAGTACGGCAATGCGCCCCAGCTTTTCGCGTAGACGATCTCCGCGCCCTTATAAGCCGCCTCGATGTCATGGGTGACGGTGAGCGTGCGCCCGTTCGCGGCGCAGTCCTTCCGCGCCTGCGCCACGTAGCGCTCGTCGAGCACGTAATCCGGCGTCGGGCAAAGAAGCGTCACGTCCATTCCGTATTTCGCCGCGATCATCAGGGCGGAGTTGGCGACCGCAGTGTTCAAGGGCTTCGGGTGATAGGTCCAGGTCAGCAGGAACTTCTTCCCGTCGGTGCCCGGACGGCCCTCTAACGCCAGCTGATCCTCGACCGCCATGATATGAGCAAGCTCCTGGCAGGGATGCGTGATCGTCTCCATGTTGACGACAGGCACGGAGGAATAGCGCGCGAAGGCGTTCAGCACCTTGTCTTTCCGGTCCTCGGCCCAATCGACGAATTTCGGAAACGCCCGGACGCCGATGATGTCGGCGTAGCGCGACAGGACGGCGGCGGCTTCCTTCACATGTTCCTCCGCCTCGCCGTCCATCACGGCGCCGTCTTCAAATTCGAGCGGCCACATGCCGCCGGAGGGCGAAAGCACCACCGCGTGGCCGCCGAGCTGCCTTGCGCCGATGTCGAAGGACGTGCGCGTCCGCAGCGAATTGTTGAGGAAGAGGAGCGCGATCGTCTTGTTCTTGAGGGCGTCGCCGACCGGCGACTTCTTCATCGCACGCGCGTCGGCGAGCATCGCGTCAAGTTCGGCGCGCGTCCAGTCGGCGGTATTCAGGAAATGGCGCATGGCGGCTCCTTCGTCGAGCCGGAGTGATAGGGCGCGACGCCGCCAATTCCAAGCGTGCGGCGAGGGCCTTTACTTCGCGCGGCCCGGCGCTCAAATCGCGTTCGCCGCTTTCATCATTCTGTCATGACCGCCAGCGCCGCGCCGACGCCGACCTTTCTCAAGGATTATCGCCCGCCAGATTATCTGATCGACCATGTCGACCTTTCCTTCGCGCTCGATCCCGCGCGCACCATCGTCAAGGCGCGCCTGTCGGTGCGGCGCGCGGCCCACGCCGCCCCCGGCGCGCCGCTCATCCTCAACGGCGAAGCGCTAGATCTTGTCAGGATCGCCATCGACGAGGACGCGCTGGCGCCCGCCGACTATGAGATCGGCGCGCAGACGCTGACGATCCGCCGCCCTCCGCACGACTTCATGCTCGACGTCGAGACGGCGATCGCCCCGGACAAAAATATGGCGCTTTCGGGTCTTTATCTCTCGAACGGCATGTTCTGCACGCAGTGCGAAGCCGAAGGCTTTCGCCGCATCACCTATTTCCCCGACCGGCCGGACGTGCTCGCCAAATATTCGGTGCGCATCGAGGCGGAGAAGGCGCGCTATCCTGTCCTCCTCTCCAACGGCAATCTGCTGGCGACGGGCGATCTCCCCGGCGGCCGGCATTTCGCGCAATGGGCGGATCCGCACCCGAAGCCTTCTTACCTCTTTGCGCTGGTCGGCGGCGATCTCGCCGCGGCGGAAGACGAATTTGTCACCCGATCCGGCCGGCGCGTCGCCTTGAAGGTTTTCGTGCAGCCGAAAAACCTCGACAAATGCGGCTACACGCTTGAGGCGCTGAAGCGCGCCATGCGCTGGGACGAGGAGACGTTCGGGCGCGAATACGACCTCGACGTCTTCATGATCGTCGCCGTCGATCATTTCAATTTCGGCGCGATGGAGAACAAGGGCCTCAATATCTTCAATTCCGCTTATGTGCTCGCGTCCCCAGAGACCGCGACGGACGCCGATTACGAGGCGATCGAGTCGATTGTCGCGCATGAATATTTCCATAACTGGTCGGGCAACCGCGTCACCTGCCGCGACTGGTTCCAGCTGTGCCTGAAAGAAGGCTTCACGGTATTCCGCGACCAGGAATTTTCCGCCGATCAGCGCTCTCGCCCGGTGCAGCGCATCAAGGACGTGCGCCGGCTCTGGATTCAGCAATTCCCGGAGGACGCAGGCCCCCTCGCCCATCCCGTCCGGCCCGAGAGCTTCATCACCATCGACAATTTCTACACCGCGACCGTCTATGAAAAGGGCGCGGAGCTTTGCCGCATGCTGAAGACCATTCTCGGCGATGCGAAATTTCGCGCTGCTTGCGATCTCTATTTCGCGCGTCACGACGGCGAGGCGGTCACCGTCGAAAATTTCGTCAAGGCGATGGAGGACGCCTCCGGCGAGGACCTGACGCAATTCCGCCGCTGGTATTCCGACGCGGGCGCGCCCGAAATTTCCGTCGGCGAGAATTTCGACAGCGCCGGCGCGTATTCCCTCACGCTCTCACAAGCGACGAAGCCGACGCCCGGGCAGAGCGAAAAGCCGCCGCGCGATATTCCGGTGCGCTATGCGCTGATCGGCGCGCGCACCGGCGCCGTGCTTGACGACGGCCTGATCCGCTTGCGCGATGCTTCCATGATTGAAAAACGCGGACCGTTCCGCGAGCGGCCAGTCGCCTCGCTGTTGCGCGCGTTTTCGGCGCCGGTGACGCTCGCGCAAGACCTGAGCCTTGAAGACCGGCTGACGATCGCGCGCGCCGAGCCTGATCTTTTCGCACGCTGGGCGGCGACCGAGGCGCTGTGGCGCGACCTATGCCTCGCCTTCGCCGGCGCGCGCGAAATGACGGAGCCCGAGGCCGCGCTGGCGCGCTTCGCCAAAGCGCTCGGGACAAGTCTTGAAAGCGCTTCGACCGATCCCGCTTTCGCGGCTGAACTCTTGAAGGTTCCAACCGAAGCTGACCTCGTGCGCCATGTCGAGATGATCGATCCCGCGCGCATCGCGGCCGGGCGAAAGCGCGTGCGGGCGAGCGTCGCGGGCGCGCTGAGGGCGCAGCTGCTTGATCTCTATCGCGCGCTCGCGACGAACGAGCCTTATGACCCTTCAGCGCCGAGCGCGGGGCGGCGCAGCTTGCGGAACGGCGCGATGTCGCTGCTTGTCGAAGCCGGCGAGCACGAACTGGCCGACCGACAGGCGGCGAGCGCCCCCAACATGACGGATGAAGCCGCCGCGACCGCGGCGCTCGCGCTCGCCGATGCGCCATCGCGCGACCATGCGCTCGACCGCTTCTACATGAAGTGGCGCGGCGATCCGCTGGTCGTCAACAAATGGCTCGGCTGGCGCGCAATGGCGCCCGCGGGCGCGGCGCTCGACAAGGTGCGCGCGCTGACCGGGCATGAGGCCTATGACGCCAAAAACCCCAACAAGGTCCGCGCCCTCATCGGCGTCTTCGCCGGCCAGAATCTCGCCGGTTTCCACCGCGCCGACGGGGCCGGCTATGCGTTCTTCGCCGAGCAGGCGCTCGCGCTTGACGCGGCCAATCCGCAGCTCGCCGCGCGGCTGATGTCGGCGTTTGAGAGCTGGCGCAAGCTCGAACCCGGGCGGCGCCGCCAGGCGGAAGCCGCGCTCCGGCGAATCATTGCAGCCCCGAAGCGGTCGGCGAATCTCTACGAAATGGCGTCGCGGCTGCTGGGGGAAAGTTGAGTTCGTCCCCGCATCCTTCGTGACGCGGCCCGGAAGGGGCCGCTCCCGAGGATGAAGGGGTTCCCTTCGTCCTGAGGAGCCGAAGCGCAGCGGAGGCGGCACGAAGGACGCCCGTGACATCGCGGCCGGAATAGGAATAGTTTCCAAAAGGTAAATCGACGGCGCGCCCTGGCGGCGCGTCTTCTCCTTTATTCGGCGACAAAAACCCGCGGCGAAGGCGTTTGATGGCGGCGCACGAACGACAATCTGGCGTCGCGACTGCAACGGCGAGCGCCCTGTCGCCGCGCCGGCTGATGCTCCTGACCGGACTTCTGGTCGGCGCGTTCGCCTTCCTGTTCTTCGGCAAGGCGCAAGAAGAGGTCGCCGCGCGCAAGACCGAAACGGCGCTGCGCGTCAGCGAGGCGGCGAGCGATTGCGCAAGCGCGGCGAACGTCGCGGTGATGACCGGCGCGCCGGTGCGGCAGGCGATCGCCGCATGCCGTCCGCCGGGCGCTGTCGTCGTCTATCACCTCTCCGCGGCGGGGGATGTTCTTGCGAGCGCGGGCCCGCGTGAGGACGTCCGCGTCGAGGCGGCGGACGCGCAAGGCCTTGCTCTGTCGCAACGCGGACGCATCGAAGCGCCGCTGAAAACCGGC
This sequence comes from Parvularcula sp., assembly GCA_003506635.1. Lineage (GTDB taxonomy): Bacteria > Pseudomonadota > Alphaproteobacteria > Caulobacterales > Parvularculaceae > Amphiplicatus. Next base: position 4,159 of record DNZB01000133.1, on the reverse strand, counting down.
CGCGCCGCCCTCGCCTGGCGCCCGCTCGACAATGGCGAGGCGGTGATGGTCGCCGCCCCCGCGCATGACATTTACGGACGCACGCCGCCCTGGCTCTTTTATCTTCTCGTCCTCTCGTCGATTGCGGTCGCGATCGCCTCCTTGATGGCGGCGTTCATCCGGCAGAGCCGCGCCGCGGCGCTCGCCGCCGGCGCCGTCGACACGCTCGAACAATCAGCGCTCGCCTTCGCCAATGGCCGCGCCGGATGGTGGCGTTTTGAGTCCGGACCGCGCACGGTGACGATCGCGCGCAGCGTTCTGGAGGCGATCGGCCTCGGCGCGCGCGACCGCACTTTCACGCTGCGCGAGATCACGGCGATCGTTCATCCCGAAGATTTGCGCGCGGCGCTCGCCGTCATGGCGGGCGATATTTCCGGCGTCACTGAAGGCGCCGTGCGCCTCAGGCTGCCGCAAGGCGGGTGGTCGCGCGTCTATTTCCGGACGGCGCCCGATGCGACGCGCTTCAATCGCTCGGGCGCTGTCTTCGATCTGTCGGGCGCGAGCGCCGCCGCGCCCGCTGCGGCGCTTGCGGAGCTGCGCCTTAAGGACGCGATTGAATCAATTCCCGACGCGTTCGTCCTCTGGGATGCGAACGGGCGGCTCGCCGCCTGGAACCGGCGCTTCGCCGCGGTTTTCCGGATCGATACGAAGGCGCTCGCCCCCGGCATGACGGCGACGGAGGTCGCAAGCGCGGCGCCCGCCGGCGCGGAGACGATCAGCGCCTATTTCACGCCGGACGCCCCGATCGGCGAGGAAAGCGTCGAGGCGGATGTCGGCGGCGACCGCTGGCTCAAGATCGTGCGGCGGCGCACCGCCGAGGGCGGCCTCGTCTGCATCGCTTCCAACATCACGGAAGCCAAGCGCCGGCTGCGCGCGCAGAAGAAGAAGGAGCGCGAGCTTGAAGCGACGGTTTCAGATCTCGAAGCCTCGCGCCGCGACCTTTCCGAAACGATGCGCAACTACGAGATTGAAAAGCGCCGCGCCGAGGAGGCGAACCGGTCGAAGAGCGAATTTCTCGCCAATATGAGCCATGAACTGCGCACGCCCCTGAACGCCATCAACGGCTTTTCAGAGGTGATGCAATCGGAGCTTTACGGGCCGCTGGGCGACGCCAAATATCGCGAATATGTCAGCGACATCCTTTCAAGCGGGCAGCATCTTCTCGAGCTTATCGACGACATTCTCGATATGTCGCGCATCGAGGCCGGCAAACTCGCCCTTGAGCCGCGCCGCATCGAGCTTGAGCGCGTGCTTGAAGAGTGCGTGCGCCTGGTCGCCAAACGCGCCGGCGATGCAGGCGTCAAGCTCACCGCAAGCGTCGGCCACGCGCCCGCCGTGTTCGCCGATCCGCGCGCGGCCAAGCAAGTCGCGCTCAACCTTCTTTCGAACGCGATCAAGTTCACCGCGAAGGGCGGCGACGTGACGCTGACCGCCGAGGCCGATCTTGACGGCGTCACCGTCATCGTCGCCGACAACGGCGCCGGCATTTCGAAGGACAATCTCGCGCGGCTCGGCCAGCCGTTCGAACTGATCGAGGACCATTTCGCGAAGACGCTGAAAGGCGCGGGGCTCGGCCTCGCCCTTTCGAAATCGCTGATGGAAATGCAAGGCGGGATCCTTGCGATCGCCAGCACTGAAGGGCGCGGCACGGTCGCTTGCGCAAGCTTCCCGCGCCGGCGCGACGCGCGCGTGCGCCTTCCCGCATTCATCCGCAGCGAAGCCCATGTGCTGACGGCCCCGACGCCGGCCCCGACCGCGCCAAAGCGCATCGAGGCGGCGGAATGAGGGCCGATGATCGCGCGCCCGCGGAAGGCGTCCGCGCAAGGCGGGCGAAACCTCCGCCGCGAAGCGGTCATTCGCCTGTCCCGATCTTGCCCGCA
>DNZB01000133.1:1287-1915 GCA_003506635.1 Parvularcula sp. | reverse complement strand
TCATCAAATCCCTTGAGGAGCCGGAAATCGCTTTGATGGATCCCATAAGAAAAGCCGCGATCGCCATCGTCATGGCGCCGATCCTCGCGGCGGCGTTCATGGTGTTGCTGGCCGCTGCGCTGGCGGTCCCTGACAAGGCCGTCGCGCGCAATGTCGCCGAGGACTGGGAGCTGTTCGGCCATGCGCGACTGCCGTCCTTCACCGGGCGCAAGATCGACGTCGGCACCGAATGCATCGGCGTCAGCTTCGGTCTCGGCGACGCGCCTCATGTCAGCCCCATGGAAGCGGCGGCGCGCGCGCCGGTGATCTTCGACTGTCCGTCGCTTCTCGGCCATGTTTTGCGCGGCGAGAATTCGAACGCCGGCGACTACGCGCGCTACTGGCACGGCTACGCGGTGATTTCGCGCCCGCTGCTGGCGCTCATGCCCTATCATGACGTGCGCATGCTGACCTTCAATGCGATGGCGGCGCTGTTCGCGTTTCTCGCCGCCGGCCTTTGGCGCGCCGGCGGATGGCGGCTTGCGCTTGGCGCGCTGGCGCCGTTCTATTTCGTCAATTATTCGGGTTTCTTCGAGCTCTGGACGAAGGCGGCGGGATGGATCGTCATGCTCGTCGCAGCGAACATCAT
>DNZB01000133.1:557-873 GCA_003506635.1 Parvularcula sp. | reverse complement strand
AGAACGGCCCTTGGATGAGATCGCGCATCTGGCGTTGATCGGCGCGTTCTGGACGCTCGGCTATGGCGGCCTCTGGCTCGCCAAGATCGCAATCGCCGCCGCGGTCGCAGGACCCGCGGTCTGGGCGTCGACCGTTGAAATGGCGTCATTCCGCCTGAACGGCGCTTTTGAATCGGTGAAACTTTTTCCCGGCGCGGCGACGCTTGAAAATTTCGAAGCGTTCAAGGGCCTGTGGGGCGGGCTTGCGATCCTTGCTTTCTTCATCGCGCCGCTCGCCCGCAAGGGCGCGCGGGCGCGGCTTGTCGCGACGCTGCGC
>DNZB01000133.1:0-163 GCA_003506635.1 Parvularcula sp. | reverse complement strand
TCGCCCTGACGAACGCGGGCGCGTTGAGGCCGGCGTCGACGTCAGGTCTCCATCCGGCCGGCCGCGTCGCGGCGACAGACGCGCCGCGCATGGTCTGACAGACGGGTCGGACCGCCGTTTACTCCGTACCCTGACTATCATCCGGCGGCGGGCCGGGCGCGCG
>DNZB01000020.1:8207-9475 GCA_003506635.1 Parvularcula sp. | reverse complement strand
GTCGGCAGCCCGTGGAAGGAAGGCGAAGCGCTCTACAACGCCGCCCTTCTTCTCGACGGCGGCGAGATCAAGGCCGTTCGCCGCAAGGTCAGGCTGCCCAATTACGGCGTCTTCGACGAGCCGCGCCGGTTTACGCCGGGCCCCAATTATCCCGAACCGACGCCCTTCCGCGGCGCAAGCCTCGGCCTCATGATCTGCGAGGACATGTGGCTGCCGGGCGCGGGCGAGGCGCTCGCGCGCGCGGGCGCTGATTTCTTCATCGTGCCGCACGGCTCGCCGTTCCGCATCACGTCCCTCGACGAGCGCGAGGCCGCCGCACGCGGGCGCGTCAAGGCGACGGGCCTTCCCCTCATGTTCGTCAACCAGCTCGCGGGCCAAGACGAGGTCGTGTTCGAAGGCGCGGGCTTTGTCATGGACGCGGGCGGACAGGTCCGCTTCCGCGCGCCGCAGTTTCAAAAAGGCGTTTTCCTAACCGATTGGGAAAAGCGCGGCAACGGGTGGGAGTGCGTTGCGGGGCCGGACGCGACATGGGACCGCGATCAGGCGATGATCTACCGCGCCGTCGTCATGGGCGTTCGCGATTATGTCGAAAAGAACCGCTTTCCCGGCGTCGTCATCGGCCTGTCGGGCGGGGTTGATTCCGCGCTCACCGCCGCGATGGCGGTCGATGCCTTGGGCGCCGCCCGCGTGCGCTGCGTGATGATGCCGTCGCGCTACACGGCGCAACATTCGCTCGACGACGCCGCCGCCTGCGCGAAGGCGCTCGGCGTTTCCTATGAGACGATCGCGATTGAGCCCGCCGTCGAGGCGTTCGGCGCAATGCTCGCCCCCGCCTTCAAGGGGCGCAACGCCGACGTGACCGAAGAAAACATCCAGTCGCGCATCCGCGGCGTCATCTTGATGGCGCTCTCCAACAAATTCGGCGACATGGTGCTGACCACCGGCAACAAGTCCGAAATGTCGGTCGGCTACGCGACGCTCTATGGCGACATGAACGGCGGCTATAATCCGCTGAAGGACCTCTACAAGACCGAGGTTTACCGCCTTTGCCGCTGGCGCAACGCGAACCATGCGATAGACCTCAAGGGCCCCAAAGGCGAAGTGATCCCGGAACGGATCATTACGAAGGCCCCGTCCGCGGAACTGCGCGCAAACCAGACCGATCAGGATTCGCTTCCCCCTTACGAAACGCTCGACGCGATCCTCGAACGCCTTGTCGAGCGGGAAATGGCGGTCAAGGACATCATCGCCGAAGGCTTTGACGAAGC
>DNZB01000020.1:503-7866 GCA_003506635.1 Parvularcula sp. | reverse complement strand
GTCACCAAGGTCAATTTCGGCCGTGACCGGCGCTACCCGATAACGAATGGCTGGCGGGATCGGGGGTAGGTTTGGAATCTAAATTAGCGACTTTAACGGACATCTTGTTAAAGTCGCTAATTTAGATACTATCCGGTCATGGATAGAGCCAAAAATCCCTTCGCCCCGGGCGCTGGATTACAGCCTCCCGAGCTTGCCGGTCGCGACCACCTCATCTCCGAGGCCACCATCGACTTCGAGCGGGTTTTGAGAGGACGCGCGGCGAAAAGCATGATGCTGCTGGGTCTGCGCGGCGTCGGAAAGACCGTGCTTCTCAATCGGCTGCTCGACATCGCGGACAAGAAAAAATTCAAGACAGCCAAGATCGAAGCGCCAGAGGGGGGCGCCCTTCCGGCGCTATTAGCGCCGGAGCTGCGTCGGATCCTTTACGCGCTTGATCTGAAATCGGCGGCGGGAAATTCGATGCGCGTCGCGGTGACGACGCTCCGAAACTTCGCGGCGGCATTTAAGCTGACAATCGGCGAATTCGAATTTGGCATCGAGGCCGCGCCGGGAACCGCTGACACCGGCGATCTCGAGCAGGATTTACCAGACCTTCTCGTCGCAATCGCCGAGGCGGCCGCCGAACGCAAGACCGCAATCGGGCTATTCATCGACGAAGTTCAGTACTTGTCGCCAAAGGAACTCGCCGCGCTCGTCGTCGCGTGCCATGAAATTGCGCAAAAGGGGCTGCCCTTCATCTTCATAGGGGCGGGTTTGCCGCAAATCGCCGCGCTCGCCGGAAATGCAAAGTCGTACGCCGAAAGGCTGTTCAGCTATCCGGAAATCGGCCCGCTTCCGCCCGAAGACGCAAAGCAGGCCCTGATCAAGCCGGCGCGCCAGGAGCGTGTTGAATTCGCAGCGGACGCGCTGGGCGCTATTTTGAAGATAACCGAGCGCTATCCTTATTTCCTTCAGGAATGGGGCTTTCACGTATGGAATCACGCTCCACGGACCCCAATAACCAAGCGCGACGTGGATGCGGCGTCGCCTGAGATCATCAGTCATCTCGACAAGAACTTCTTCAAGGTGCGGTTCGATCGCCTCACCGCTCTCCAGCAAAAATACCTACGCGCGATGGCTGAGTTAGGGCCCGGACCACACAAGACCGGCGATATCGCCGCCACGCTAGGGGTCGACGCCTCGGCAGTGGCTACCGTGCGCGCGCAATTGATCTCGAAGGGAATGGTATGGAGCCAGAGACATGGAGAAACGGGGTTTACTGTCCCTCTTTTTGACGGCTTCATGAAGCGCGTGATGCCGAAACTGCTGCCCCATAAGCCCAAATCTCGGGGCGGCAAGTCCGAAACGAGCTAGCTGTCGGCCTGTTTGACGGCAAACGTCGCCCGGCGTAGCTAGCCGCTCCCTCATTGAGCTTTCCCCATGCCCCCCACCGTTCGTTTCGCCCCCTCGCCGACCGGCAAATTGCATGTCGGGAACGTGCGCGCCGCCCTGTGGAACTGGTTGTTCTCGCGCAAAGAAGGCGGGACGTTCATTCTGCGGATCGACGACACCGACAAGGAGCGCTCGACCGCCGCCTATGAGGACGGCATCCGCGCGGACCTGACGTGGCTCGGCCTCACCTGGGACAAGACCTTCAAACAGTCGGAACGGTTCGGCGATTATGACGTCGTCTCCGACGCGCTGCGCGCCATGGGCCTTCTTTATCCCTGCTACGAGACGACGGAGGAACTGGACAAAAAGCGCAATCTGCAGCGCCTGCGCGGGGCGCCGCCTGTTTATGACCGCGCGGCGCTCAGCCTAACGGACGCGCAGAGGAAAGCGTTGGAAGCCGAAGGGCGCCGGCCCCACTGGCGGTTCAAGCTGTCGGGCGGGACCGTCCGCTGGAACGATTTGATCCGTGGGGAGACGATCGTCGAGACGGCGAGCGTTTCGGACCCGGTGCTCATCCGCGAGGACGGGATGTATCTTTACACCCTCCCATCTTGCATCGACGATATCGATGCGGCGATCACCCATGTCATCCGCGGCGAAGACCATGTGACCAACGCCGGCGTGCAGATCGAGATCATGCAGGCGATCATCGCGGTGCGCGGCAAGGACGGGAAGGCGCGCGCGCTGCCGCAATTCGCGCACCACTCGCTCCTGATCGGCGCGGACGGCCAGGGGCTTTCCAAGCGCCTCGGCTCGCTCTCGATCGAAGAGATGCGCAAGGGCGGGCTGGAGCCTTCGGCGATCACGAGCCTCCTTGCCAAACTCGGCACCGCCGAACCCGTGCTGCCGCAGCCCGACATCCTGGCGCTGGCGCGGTCGTTCGACTTCGCCAAGATCGGCCGCGCGCCCGCGCGCTTTGACGAGGCAGAGCTTTTGCAGCTCAACGCCAAGATCCTGCATGAGGCGCCTTACGCCGCGCTGAAAGACCGCCTTGGCGCGATGGGCGTTTCGGAAACGCTATGGGAGGCGGTCAAGGGCAATGTCGTCAAGATCGCCGACGCGGCGGAGTGGAGCGGCCTCATCGAGGGCGCCATCGATCCCGTTATCGAAGACGCCGGTTTCTGCAACGCCGCAAGCGCGCTTGTTCCCGATGCTCCGCTGACGGAGCAAAGCTGGGACGCCTTCACCAGTGCGGTGAAGGAGAAAACCGGCGCCAGGGGCAAGGCCCTGTTCCACCCCTTGCGCCTTGCGTTGACGGGCCGCGAAAAGGGCCCCGAAATGGCGGTGATATTTCCGCTGATCGGCGCTGAAAAGGCGCGCCGGCGCCTGAAAGGCGAACGGGCCTGATCCCCCGCATCGCTGCGCTCATGCGGACAGGAAGCGGCCGGACAGGAAACGGCGTTTTCGCGCGACGGGCCTTAAGCCACCGCTTCGAGCGTGCGCCTTTCCAGCAGCGGGAACACGTCCTCCGCGCGATCGACGAAAACGAGATCGCCGAGCAATTCAGGCGCAGCAAAGCCTTCGATAACGACGTGTTTGAGGAGCGTTTTCAGCGGCTCCCAGAAGCCGTTGAGGTTGAGCACGATGATCGGCTTCCGGTGGAGGGCAAGGCGCGCCCAGGAAACCGTCTCGATCAGCTCTTCGAGCGTGCCGATGCCGCCGGGCAGCGTCAGGATCGCGTCCGATTCGTCGAACATGCGGATCTTCCGCTCATGCATCGTCTTGACGACGATATGGTCGACGCCGTCGAGCACCCCTTCGAGTTCGACGAGAAAATCCGGGATGATGCCGAAGACCCTGCCGCCGGCGTCGCGCGCCGCGCTGGCGGTCGCGCCCATCAGGCCGAGCTTGCCGCCGCCATAAACGATACGCCAGTCGCGCTGTGCGGCGTCGCGGCCGATGAACTGCGCCGCCTTGAGGAAGTCAGGATCATTGCCGGCGCGCGACCCGCAATAAACGCATAATGATTTCATGGACTTAAGGCCGATGGTTGTTCCTGGCGGCATTGTAGGGCGAAATCCCCTTTGGTAAAGTAAAGAACCGCCGTCAAGGGAGGCGGCCATCGCTTTGTGAAGGGGCCGCCGCCAATGCGCGTCGTCATAATCTTCATCCTGCTCGTCATCCTCGGCTTTATCGCCTGGAAGGCTGCCGAACGGTTTAATCTGGTCGAGCCCGCGCCCGCCGTTGAAGAGCGCGCCGCGCCCGCAGCGCCTGATGCGACGCAAGCGCCATCGCTGCCAAACTTTGACATCGTTCGGGTCGACCGCTCAGGCGATGCGGTCATCGCTGGGCGCGCGAGCCCCGGCGCGGCCGTGACGGTCTACGCCAATGAAGCGGCCCTCGCGACCGCGACGGCCGGCGCCGACGGGGCCTGGGTGATGACGACCGAAACGCCGCTCAGCGCCGGGGCGGTTGAATTGTCACTTGAAATGAAGACCGCGGACGGCGTCGTCATCCGTTCCGAAGAGACGATCGTCATCTATGTGCCGGAGCGCGAGGGCGACCGCCCGCTTGTGCTGAAGACGACCCCCGGCGGCGCGACGCAAGTCCTGCAAGAGCCGCGCGACGCGGGCGTCGGCCTTGGTCCCTTGTCGCTCGACACCATCGACTATGACGATTCCGGCGCCGTCATTTTCTCCGGCAATGCAGAGGCCGGCCGCGTCGTGCAGATTTTCGCGGGCGGACAATTCGTGGGCCAGACCGCCGCCGGCGACGACGGGCGCTGGCGCCTCACCGCCTCGATGCCGCCCGGCGTTTATTCGCTTCAGATTATCCAGCTCGACGAAGGCGGCAAGCCGACTTACGCGATCGAGCTTCCCTTTGAACGGGCGAGCCTTGACGACGTGGAGCTGAAAGACGGTAGAGTGATCGTCCAGCCCGGCAACAGCCTGTGGCGCATCGCGCGCCGCGTCTACGGCAAAGGCGTTCAGTACACGGTCATTTACGAAGCGAACGCCGACCAGATCCGCGATCCGGATCTGATTTACCCCGGACAGATTTTCGAGGTGCCGGAGGGGGAGGCCGCGCCGGAATAAGGATCAACAGCCGCACGCGCCTGGAAGATCGTGCTAAAGTCGGTGTGCATCCAGCGCCGCGGTTGCCGGCGTCAATGTCAGGCGTCGGCGCACCGCCCGGCTGGCGAGACGCGACGGATCGGTTCAGCAGGGATTACGGTGAATTCGAAGTGGCTCAGTCTGGCGAAAATTCGTTTGTCGAGGCGCCTGGCAAGATTCACCGCATAGAAGCTTGCCTTACCGGTGCGGCGTTCGCCCGCCATCGCCATGACACCTATACAATCGGCATTACGTTGAGCGGCATTCAGAGCTTCACTTATCGTGGCGCTGAAAGAGCTTCTTATCCCGGTCAACTCGTGATCCTGCATCCGGACGAACAACATGATGGCCGCGCCGGCGACGGAGGGGTCTTCCGATATCGCGCGGCCTACATCTCGCCGGCCGATATCCAGGGAGCGCTGAACGGTGAGGCGTTGCCGTTCGTCGAAGGCGGAGTTTCGAATGATGCCGGCCTGCATCGAGCGGCCGTTGCTTTGTTGGGCGACTACGAGCGCCCGCTATCGCAACTTGAGCGCCAGGACGCGCTATACGATTTAGCGTTTGCGTTACAAGCGGCGGCCGGCGGCGCCGTCGTCATTAAGCGAGCGAATCGTGAAGCGGCGGCCGGCGCGCGCGATTACATAGAGGCCAATCTCGCGCGGGGGTTCTCGCTTGAAGACTTGGAGCGCGCGACGGGCCATTGCCGCTGGCAATTGTCGCGGGATTTTCGCGCCATGTTCGGCACTAGTCCGTACCGGTATCTCACCTTGCGGCGGCTCGACATTGCGCGGCGCATGATGCGCGACGGCGGCGCGATCGCCCAGATCGCTCACGATTGCGGCTTTGCCGACCAAAGCCATTTCGGGCGCGCGTTCAAGCAGGCCTATGGATTGACGCCGAAAGCCTGGCTTAGGGGCGTGCGGGGTTCGCACGATCGTTCTAGAACGGCCTAGTTCGCTGGCGCATTGAAGCGCCATGAAGACAACATCGCTGTTCTCGCAAGAGCCCGCAAAGGGATGGGTTCCATGGGGAGCGCTGGCGCCGTTTCTCCTGATCTTCTTTGTGGCCGCTCCGGTGCTCTTGACCGATGAGCCGTTCATGCGATGGGGCCTTGTCGACGATCGCGGCGATCCGATTGGCGCGATCGGCCTTTATGCCTTCCTGCTCATCCCGTTCGCGATGACTGGCGCGCTGGTGCTTGCGTGGGTGCTGTTTGTCGAGCGCCGGCCGCTCCGCACCATCGGCTTGACGCCGGGCGGTGGAGCGATGGCGTTTGCGCGCGGACTTGGCATTGGCGTCGCCACCATCGGCTCGATCGTCGCTGCTATCTGGGCGGCGGGCGGATACCTACCGCGCGGATTCGCGGGCGCGTTCATTGCGCCGCAAGACTTGATCAGCATCGGCATCCTATTTCTGTGTTTTGCGGTTCAGGCCGGTGTTGAGGAGATCATCTTTCGCGGCTGGCTGATGTCCGCGCTTGCGCGCAAGTTCAATGTCGCTCTCGCTGTCATTCTGACCTGCGCCGTGTTCACCTTCTTGCACTACAGTCGAGGCCAGGAACCGCTCATCACGGTCGGCGTATTTATGTTTTCGTTTTTCGCCTGCCTGTGGGCGCTCAAGGCCCGCAACATTTGGGGCGTCATGGGGTGGCATATTGGGTGGAACTGGCTGCTCGCAACGGGCTTCGAATTACCGGTTACCGGATTTGACGCGAGCGTGTCCGCGCTTTTGGTGAAGCTTGAGCCGCACGGGCCGGATTTCCTCACAGGCGGTTCGCAGGGTCCAGAGGGCAGCGTGATAAGTTTGATTTTCTTCGTCGGCGCAAGCTCAACGCTTCTCTGGCGATTGCGGAACAGCGCCCAATTCAATTAAGCGCCGGGCGCACCCGGAATTTCCATACCAGCGCGGCTCGTCCAGCTCCCGCTTTAATGAGCGCGTCGGCGGCGCCGTCAGACGTCCAGCTCCGCCGTCAGCGCGTTCTCCTGGATGAACTCGCGGCGGGGTTCGACGATTTCGCCCATCAACCTCGAGAAGATGTCGTCGGCGGCGTCAGCCTCCTTCACCTTCACCTGCAAGAGAACGCGCGCGGCGGGGTCGAGCGTCGTTTCCCAGAGCTGGTCGGGGTTCATTTCGCCAAGACCCTTGTAGCGCTGGATAGAGACGCCTTTTTCGCCTGCCGCGCGCGCGGCGCGCAGGAGCGAGTTGGGGCCGGTCACGGTCTGGCGCTGGTCCTTACGAATCCACGTCGCCGGCTTGTCGAAAATCTCCGCAAGGTCGCTCATCAATTCCTGCGTGCGCCTTGCGTCGCCGGAGAGGAGCAGGTCGCGCGTCAGCGCATGCGCTTCGGCGACCCCGCGCAATTCGCGCTCGAAAATGTAACCGCCCTCGCCGTCCGGCGCGCCCGTCCAGCCGCGCTCGAATTCGTCAGAGACGAGATCGAGCCGCGCGGCGACCTTATCGGCGATCGCGCGCGCCGCCGCTTCGTCCGCCGGCGCCTCAGCGAGCGAGCGCGCGAGCGCGGCTTGCACGATGATGTCGCGGGAAAAGCGCGCCGGAAATTCTTCGATCGCCTCGCGCGCGCGCCGGGCTCTGGCGATGATGTCGGCGAGATCGGCGCCGGCGATCGTTTCCCCGCCGTCGAGGAGAAGCTGGGCGTCCGCCGCGCCTTCCGTATAAAGATAATCTTCAAGGCCGCGATCGTCGAGCACATATTGCTCCGATTTGCCGCGGCTGATCTTGTAGAGCGGCGGCTGCGCGATATAGAGGCAGCCGCGCGATATGAGTTCCGGCATCTGACGGAAGAAGAACGTCAAAAGCAGCGTCCGGATATGCGCGCCGTCGACGTCGGCGTCCGTCATGATGACGATCTTGTGGTA
>DNZB01000020.1:0-243 GCA_003506635.1 Parvularcula sp. | reverse complement strand
GTGGTAGCGCAGCTTGTCGGCGTTAAACTCGTCGCGACCGATGCCGGTGCCGAGCGCCATGATGAGCGTGCCGATTTCCTGACTCGACAGCATCTTGTCGAAGCGCGCCCGCTCGACATTGAGGATCTTGCCGCGCAAGGGGAGCACGGCCTGGTTCTCGCGGTTCCTCGCCTGTTTCGCGCTGCCGCCGGCCGAGTCGCCTTCGACGATGAAAAGCTCCGACTTCGCCGGATCGCGCTCCTG
>DNZB01000112.1:427-5980 GCA_003506635.1 Parvularcula sp. | reverse complement strand
GTCATCGCCTTCGGCCAGAGCCGCGCGCTTCTCGTCTGGTCGCGGATCATCTATCCGGACGGCGCGTCCATAGTCATCGACAACATGCCGGCGAGCGATGTCGCGGGTTACGCCGGGCTCTCGGACAAGGTCGACTTCCACACCTTCCGCCTCCTGAAGGGCGTCGTCCTCTCGACGCTGCTCGGCGTCGGGACTGAGCTTTCCTTTGGCGACAGCGAGAGCGACATCGTCGCCGCCTTGCGCGAGTCCGCGCAGACCGCCGCTAATCAGGCCGGCCAGAAGATCGTCCAGCGCAATCTCGACATCCAGCCGACCATCAGGATCAGACCCGGCTGGCCGCTGCGCGTCATCGTCCACAAAGACCTCGTATTGCGTCCGGTCATGGCGAAGGAGGCTCGGCTGTGAGCCTCAAGATCGGTCCCATCATCGAACGCGCGTCCGTAAGGCTCGCAGTTGTGCTGTCGCCGGCGACGCATGATGCGCTCGCCGACTATGCGCTGATCCATGCGCGTGCGCACGGCCGCGAACTCCCGCTCGGCGATCTCGCCGCGCTCATGATCGAGCGCTTTCTTCAATCGGACGCCGCCTTCAGGCGCGCCCGGAAATCCCTTCGTCAACCCAAATCAGCAACGGAGTGAATAACATGGCTCTCATCGGCGCCTTCTCGAAAACCGCGGAAGGATATTCCGGAACCATCCGCACCATGACCATCAACGTCAAAGCCGCCTTCGTCCTCAACGACAAGAACGGTAATGACAAAGCCCCAGACTTCAGGGTCCTCGCCGACGGCAAGGAACTCGGCGCCGCCTGGCGCGCCAAGGCCAAGGCCGAAGGCGGGAAGCCCTATCTCAGCGTCGAACTCGACGACCCGAGTTTCGCGGCGCCCATCAGCGCCGCGCTGTTCGAAAAAGGGGAAGAGGGAAAGGCGAATTTGGTTTGGTCGAGGACGAAAGGGTCAAGAGGAGAGAAATGACGGGTTCGCGAGCGTCGGCAGTCAACCCCCACCGGCGCCGCGAGCGGCGAATTCTCGCCTCGGCCAATCCTGATTCCATGGAAGGTCGAAACGTACATGATTGCGGACACACAAATTGATCGCTTTTTTGGGCTCGGCCTTTCCCGTGAAATAGCGGCGCGATTCATCGGCGTGTCGGCGACGACCTTCGATGTTATGGTCAAAGATGGACGAATGCCGGTGGCGCGAAGGATCGGCGCCAGAAAGCTTTGGAGCCGGGTCGAGTTGGAAAGCGCGTTTGACGCCCTTCCGAAAGACGAAGATGCGGGGATCAACCCATGGGATCAGGACGCCGCTGCATAAAACTCCGGGATTACCCCGGCGTTTCCTCCTTTGAGGACAATCGCGGGAAGCTGCGTTACCGGTACCGGCGAAAGGGCTACGCGATCTATCTGCATGGGGAACCGGGCTCCGAGCAATTCGAAGCCGAATACGCGGCAGCGCGCGGATCAGTGGGGCCAAAATCCCGCGGACCGCAGCCGAAGGCTGGCACCATCAATGGTCTGTGCGCATCCTACTATGGAAGCGCTGAGTTCCTCGCTCTGCGGGATTCTACGAAGCGAAACTATCGAGCCTCGATCGAACCCTTTCGCGAAAAACACGGTAGTAAGCCCTTCGCCCAATTGGAGCGCCGCCACATAAAGACCGAAATCGCCAAACTCGCCTCGACTCCTGCACAGGCGAACAAATTTTTGAAACGCCTTCGGCAGTTGCTGAACCACGCCGTCGAAATGGAGTGGCTCAAAGTGAATCCGGCGATGGGCGTCAAGCCGATGCGCACAGAGGGAGGATTTGCAGAATGGCCTGAAGGATTGATCGCCCAATTCGAGTCTCATTGGCCGATCGGCACGAGGCAACGCCTTGCGCTCGATCTGCTGCTTTACACCGGGCAGCGTCGCAGCGACGTGGTGCTGATGGCGCGCGCCAACATTCGAGAGGGCGCCATTCGCGTGCTGCAAGTGAAAACCGGCGCCCCGCTGTGGATTCCAATTCACCCGCGCCTTGCGGAATCCATCGCGGCGGCCTCTCCCAGCGGGCTTTACCTGCTGATGACGGAGTACGGGCGGCCTTTCTCCGCGGCGGGCTTCGGCAACTGGTTCCGAGAGCAATGCAACGCCGCCGGCATTGAGAGAGGGTATTCAGCCCACGGCCTGCGGAAGGCTGCAGGCCGCCGGCTCGCGGATGCCGGTTGCACAGCGCATCAGGTCATGGCTGTCCTCGGACATCGCTCCTTAAGCGAAGCGACGCGCTACACGAAGGGCGCGGATCAAAGGCGCAACGCTGAAGCGGCGATCGCGCGGCTCGGAACGGGTGATGAACGCAATTTGTCTAGCGCGGTCGGAAATTTGTCTAGCAATGCACCTAACTCGTTGGAATGAGTTGCATCCCCGTGGGGGATGGTGGGCCCGGAGGGACTCGAACCCCCAACCTAGCGGTTATGAGCCGCCAGCTCTGACCATTGAGCTACAGGCCCTCCGGCGGCGCGGCCGGGGCGGCGTCGGCTATAACAGCAACGCTGCTTCGGCCCAAGGCCGCATTCGCATCGTGTTTCCGCCTTGATTCCGCCGGGCGGCGGGCGTTCTTTCCGCGCGCGTCCATTAGGGAGTTCAAAGTCATGCGCACCGCCGTTTCCGCCGCCGCCATTCTCGCCGCCGGCCTTGCCGGGTCGCCGGCCGCCGCTGAAGGGTGGGAGGGCGCGCGCACGATCGTCGTGTCCGGCGCCGGCGAGGCTTCAAAGGCGCCGGACATGGCTTACCTGACGCTGGGCGTCGAGGCGGACGGCGCGACCGCATCCGAAGCCTTGCGCAAGAATTCCGCGCAAATGGAAGCGACGATCAAGACGCTGCGCGACGCGGGCGTCGAAAAGAAGGACATAGAGACGTCGAACCTTTCCGTCGGAGCGCGCTATGATTACTCGCGCGAGGGCGGCGCGCCCCGCCTCATCGGCTATCAGGCCGCGAACACGGTGAGCGTCAAGCTGCGCAATCTCGAAAAGGCCGGCGGCGTCATCGACAAGGCGGTCGCCTCAGGGGCGAACCGGCTCGATTCGATCGCGTTCGGCTTCGCCGATCCAAAGCCCTTGTTGAACGAGGCGCGCAAGGCGGCGGTCGCCGACGCGCGCGCGCGCGCGAGCCTTTACGCGGAAGCGGCCGGCGTCGTTCTTGGCGACGTCTTGCAGATCTCCGACAGCTTCACGCCGGGACCGGTTCCGGTTCCGGTCATGGCGCGGGCCGACTTTGCGAAGGCCGAAGCCGTGCCGATCGCGGCCGGCGAGCAGGCGGTAAGCGCTTCGGTGACGATCGTCTACGGGATCAAATAAGCCCTTCGCCTATTGATCGCAGCCGGGATTGACCCGCGCCAGTTTGCGCATCAGTCCCGGCCAGGCGAGATTGTCGCCGAAGCCCGCGGCGAAGGCGGGCGCGCCTTGCTGCATTACCTTCGCGCCCATCGCCGGAGGCTCCTCGCGCGGGGGCTTTGTGTCCGATTGCGCGAGAATCTGCGCGCGGCACGCCTGTTCCAGGAAGTACATCCGCAAGAACGCGGTCGCGCAATTGGCGCCGACGGTCAGCGTTCCATGATTGCGCAAGATCAGAAAGCCGTGATGGCCGATGTCGCGCACAAGGCGCCCGCGTTCGTCGAGGTCGGTCGCGATCCCCTCATAGTCGTGATAGGCGACGTCGTCATGGACGATCATCGCGAATTGAGAATAGCGCTTCAGGCCGTCCTGCTGCGCTGAGACCGCGACGCCGTGCGGGGTGTGCACATGCATGACGCAATGCGCGTCCTCGCGCGACATATGGAGCGCGGAATGGATGGTGAAGCCGGCGGGATTGGTGAAGTAGGGCGTCTCCTGCACGGCGTTCCCTTGAAGATCGACCTTGACGAGCGCGCTCGCCGTCATCTCCTCGAAGAACAGGCCGTAGGGGTTGAGAAGGAACCGCTCCGCGCCGTTCTCGGCCGGCAGGCGCACCGAGATATGGGTGAAGATCATGTCGTCCCAGCCATACATCGCGACGAGCCTGTAAGTCGCGGCCAGCTCGCAGCGGAGGCGCCATTCCTCCGCCGGGACCTTGCCTTTGAGCGAGGGCAGCGAGCGGGGATCGGGAATGTCGAAACCGGGGGCGCGGCCGAGCGTTTCGGCCATCTTCGTTTGCGCGTTCATGGCGGCGTCCTCTGCTGGCGGCGCCAATCTACCGGCGCGAGGCGCCGATGGCGAGGCTGGCGCGCAGCGGGGGCGGCTATCCAATCTCCGGCGGCTTGGCCTATGCTTCACCCCTGAGGAGAGGCCCCCTTGTCCGCCAAGCGCCTGTGCATCCTGTCGAGCGCCAAGCCGCAGGCGATCGAGACCGCGGCGGCGCTGCGCCGGCGCTTTGGCGACCTTGGCCCCGCACAGTGCGACGTGATCGTCGCGGTCGGCGGCGACGGCTTCATGCTGGAGACGCTGCGCGCCTATATGAAGGCGGGCAAGCCGGTTTACGGCGTCAATTGCGGCACCGTCGGCTTTCTGATGAACCCAGGGGACCAGGGCGATCTGCCCGCGCGCATCGCCGAAGCGGAAGAGGCGATCATCCACCCGCTCGCCATGAAAGCGACAGACGCCGGCGGCGCGGTTCACCGCGCGCTCGCCATCAATGAGGTTTCGATTTTCCGCCAGACCCGCCAGAGCGCGCGCATCCGCATTCATGTGAACGGCACGGTGCGGATGGAATCGCTCACCTGCGACGGGGTCTTGCTGGCGACGCCGGCGGGATCGACCGCCTATAACCTCTCCGCCCATGGCCCGATCCTGCCGATCAGCGCCGACCTTCTCGCCCTGACCCCGATCAGCGCCTTCCGGCCGCGGCGGTGGAAGGGCGCGCTTCTTCCCCATGACGCCGTCGTACGGTTTGAGGCGCTGGAGGCCGACCAGCGGCCCGTCTCCGCCGTCGCCGACAATCTTGAGTTCCGGTACGCTGTCGACGTCGAGATCGCCGAAAATCGGGACATCGCGATGACCGTCCTGTTCGACCGCGGCCAGTCGCTCGACGAGCGCATCTTGCGCGAACAGTTCGAGCATTAGGCGCCGCCCGCGCGCGGGCGGAATTTCATTGAAATTTAACTGTTTACGCGCGCCCCCAAATCGCGACATTAAAGCTTTGAGTCTTGGCTGCGCGCCCGCGCCCGAAGCCCGTTCAGGGTCGTTTAACCCGCTTCGACAAAGGATGCGCCAAAAGCCGGAACAGCGCGCCCGGAGGCTGCGCCTGGCGGAGGGAATTGAATGGTCGCGCAGGCGGTCCGGCTGTCGAATGTCGATATCGACAACGCGCTGAGGAACAAGGACTTCGAAGTCCTTTTTCAGCCGATTTTCGATCTTGGCAACGGCGCGCTCGCCCGCGTTGAAACCTTCATTCGCTGGCGCCATCCGACGCTTGGCGTGTTGCCGCCGGGCGCCTTCATCTCGTTCTTCGAGACGCAAGGGCGGATGAGCGAGCTGACGCGCTATGTGCTCAGCGAGGCGTTGACCGCTTACACAAGCTGGCGCGGGCCTTTCGCGCCGGGCT
>DNZB01000112.1:0-186 GCA_003506635.1 Parvularcula sp. | reverse complement strand
GCGCGGGCCTTTCGCGCCGGGCTTTTCGATCAATCTCGCGCTGACCGATCTTTCCGACGAAAGCTTCCCGTCGCATTTGAGCGTCCTGATGCGCGAGGCGGGGTTCCCGGTCGAGCTCGTTACGCTCGAATGCCCGGTGCCGCCGGTCGACGCCGATATCGCCGCGGTGTCGCGGCAGTTGCAGCG
>DNZB01000086.1:4039-4458 GCA_003506635.1 Parvularcula sp. | reverse complement strand
AATCGCCGCGCCGACGCGACCGAACGCCTTCTTGAGGCCGCGGCGCAGTTCAAGGGCGAGGCGGGCAGGAAAACCGAAACCGACCTTTCCTGGCGCGCGGCGAGCGTTGAAGAGCGCCTCAAGCACGCGCTCGTCAAAGGACTGACCGAATTCATCGTCGCGGACACGGAGGAAGCAAGGCTCAAGCTCGGCCGCCCGCTCCACGTCATCGAAGGCCCGTTGATGGACGGCATGAACGTCGTCGGCGACCTCTTTGGTTCGGGCAAGATGTTCCTGCCGCAAGTCGTCAAGTCGGCGCGCGTCATGAAGCAGGCGGTCGCACATCTGACGCCCTTCATGGAACAGGAAAAGAAGGAGCAAGGCCTCGAACAGGGAAGGCCGAACGGCAAGATCCTGCTGGCGACGGTGAAGGGCGACGT
>DNZB01000086.1:0-3757 GCA_003506635.1 Parvularcula sp. | reverse complement strand
GACATCGGCAAGAACATCGTCGGGGTCGTTCTTCAGTGCAACAATTATGAAGTGATCGACCTTGGCGTCATGGTCCCGGCGGACAAGATCCTGTCCGAAGCGAAGCGTCATCGGGCCGATATCATCGGGCTTTCCGGCCTCATCACGCCGAGCCTTGACGAAATGCGCCACGTCGCGGCCGAGATGAAGCGCCTGAATTTCCGCGCGCCGCTGCTCATCGGCGGAGCGACGACGAGCCGCGCGCACACGGCGGTCAAGATCGCGCCGAATTACGATCATGGCGTCGTTTATGTGACGGACGCCAGCCGCGCCGTCGGCGTCGCCGGCGCGCTCATGTCGGACGAACGCCGCCCAGCCTATCTTGCGGAGGTCGGCGCCGACTACGGCCGCATCCGCGAGGAGCACGCCAAAGGGCGCGAGCGCAATCCGCGCATCGACCTTTCCGCGGCGCGCGCCAACGCACTTTCGCTCGACTGGAAAAATTATACGCCGCCGGCGCCCTCGTTCATCGGCGTGCGCGCGTTCCGCGATTACGATCTCGGCGTTCTCGCGCGGCATATCGACTGGACGCCGTTCTTCGCCTCGTGGGATCTCGCCGGGCGCTATCCGCGCATCCTTGAAGACGACATCGTCGGCGAGGCTGCGCGGGGGCTTTTCGCCGACGCGCAAAAACTTCTCGCCGACGTGATCGCGAACAAGCGCTTGACGGCGCACGGCGTCGCCGGGTTCTGGCCGGCGAACGCCGTCGGCGACGATATCGAACTTTACGCCGATGAAGCGCGCGAGAGCCCGATCGCCGTGCTGCATGGGCTGCGCCAGCAGATCGCCAAGCGCGAGGCAGGCGCGCCGAATTTCTGCCTTTCGGATTTCGTCGCGCCGAAGGACAGCGGCAAGCGCGACTATGTCGGGGCTTTCGCCGTGACGGCCGGCGTCGGAGAGGAGGCGCTTGCCGCCTCCTTCGACAGGGCGAACGACAATTATTCCGGCATCATGGCGAAGGCGCTCGCCGACCGGCTCGCGGAGGCTTTCGCCGAACATCTCCATGCGCGCGTGCGCCGCGAGCTTTGGGGCTATGCGAAGGACGAAGCGATCAGCGCCGAGGAAATGATCGCCGAAAAATACCAGGGCGTGCGCCCGGCGCCCGGCTATCCCGCGCAGCCCGATCACACCGAGAAGGCGACTTTGTTCCGCCTGCTGAACGCGGGCGAAAATGCGGAAATGGCGCTGACGGAAAGCTATGCGATGACGCCGCCGGCCTCGGTCAGCGGGCTTTATTTCAGCCACCCGCAATCGCTTTATTTCGGCGTCGGCAATATCGCTAAGGATCAGGTTGAAGATTACGCGCGGCGCAAGAAGACGCCGGTCGCGGAGGTTGAAAGATGGCTTTCGCCGATCCTCGGCTATGACGCCTGAGCGCTAAAACGAAAACGCGCCGCCGAGCGTCAAGAGGATCATCATGAACGCAGCGCCGCACAGAAAGCCGCCGAAGAGGATGCGCAACTGATCGAAGATCGTCGCCATGGTGGTCGCCCCCGGATGCGCCTGCGCGGCAGCATCTGGATTGTTGCAAGGGCGCGCGCGGGCGAAAAGCCCTGCCGCGGCCGCGCGGCGCATCGGTTGCGCAACGCGGCGCGCAACCGCCTCAGCGGGCGCGCGAAATTAAATTTTCCCACATGGGGCCCCGGCGTCGAGGCCGCCGTTCAAGCTGCACAGCGCCGCTTCTCGCCTTGCCGCCGCCGCGCTATGAGCCGCGGGCCATGAAATTCTCCGACCGCCTCACCGACGCCCTCGACCTCGCGCGCAAGAAGACCCTTGGCGCGGCGATCGGCGCGCTCGCCACCATGAAGGCGCGCCGCGACGAGGAAACATTCTCGATCGCGCTCATCGCCTTGTCGGCGAAGATCGCCAAGGCGGACGGCGCTGCGACAGACGCCGAATTCGCCGCTTTTCGCAGGTTCTTCGACTTTCCCGACAGCGAAGCGACCAAAGTGCGGATGATCTACGACCTCGCCAAGCAGGACGTCGCCGGCTTCAGTCATTATGCCGGGCAGGTCGCAAGGCTGTTCGACAGCGATTCCGCCGTCCTTGAAGATGTCATCGACTGCCTGCTTTACATCGCGCTCGCGGACGGCGCTGCACACCCGCAAGAGCTCTCGCTGATCGAGGCGGCGGCGGAGACCTTTGGCGTCACGCCCGCCTGCTGGCGGCGTCTCAAAGCGGCGCATTTCGGCGTCGACCGGGATGACCCTTACGCCGTTCTTGGGCTCGAACCCGGAGCGGCGCCCGCGACGGTGCAGGCGCGCTATCGCGAATTGATGCGCCAGAACCACCCCGACGTGCTTGTCGCGCGCGGCGTGCCGGCCCCGCTCGTGAAAATCGCGGATGGGCGCGCCGCGGCGATCAACGCCGCCTATGAAGCGATCCTTGCGGAGAACCGGCGCTAACGAGACCGATTTCCGCCATGATTCCGCTTTAGAGCTTGCCATAAAGCAAGGCGCGACAGGCGCGGCTTTTGCTGGACGCATGGGGCCAAAGGCGCCACTCTCGGCGCCGGTGTCGGGTGTGGTGTCGCGTATGCCGGAAGCAGACGAAAAGCTTGGACAAGCGATGACGAAGGCGGCCGAAAGCGGGGCGCTTTCAGGGCTTTGCGACGCGATCCTCCTGATCGCGGTGCTCGGCTTTTCGGCGGTCGTGCTGCTGGCGCTGGCGGTTGCAGCGCCGCTGGCGCTCGCCGTTTCGGCGATCGCCGGGGCGGTTTCCGCGCTGTTCGCCGGCGCGCGCCGCCGTGGCGGGTGGGAAGCCGCGGCGCCCCTCTGATCGCCCTTGCCTGGCACCGGCTTGCCGGGGCCGATTGCCGCTGCGAACGGCGCAGCGTAAGCCTCGCGCCCTTCAAGGTCATCCCGGGGCCCCCTTTGAGCGCGCGCGAGCTAAGCATCCTACTCGCCATGTGCGTGGTCTGGGGCTTTCACTACGTCGTCATCAAGGCGGCGATGGTGGAGATCCCTCCGGTTTTCTACGCCGCCATGCGGATGACGCTGGTCGCCGCCGTGCTCTCGCCTTTCCTTCGATGGCGCACCGGCAAGATGGGCTATGTGATACCGGCGGCGCTGTGCTTTGGTTCCGTCAATTACATCTTGTTGTTCACCGGGGTTTCTCTCGCCAGCGCTTCGGCGAGCGCGATTGCGAACCAGCTCTATGTTCCCTTCGCGACGATCCTCTCCGTCATTTTTCTGAAGGAGCGCATCGGCTGGCGGCGCATCACCGGCATCACGCTCGCTTTCGCGGGCGTCGCGGTGATCGTGTCCTCGCGGGGGCAAGCGCCGCCGGAAGTGCGCCTCGGCATCGGCATCGGGCTCGTCGCGCTGGCGACGCTTGTCGAGGCCGCCGGCTCGATCTTCGTAAAGAAGGCGTCAGGTTTCAAACCTTGGGAATTGCTCGCCTGGTTCGGCGCGGTCGGCGCGCCGGTGTTGTGGGGCGTCACTTTTGCGCTGGAGCGAAATCAGTTCGAGGCGCTCGCCGCGAGCGACACGAAGCTCGTCGTCGCGGCGATCCTTTATTCGGCGCTGCTGGCGTCCGTGCTCGGCCATACGACCTATTACTGGCTGCTGCAGCGACGTCCTGTCTCCGAAGTCGCGTCATCGAGCCTGTTGACCACTTTCCTTGCCGTCTCCTTCTCGATCCTTATTCTCGGTGAGCCGATGAACGCCGCGATCGTCATCGGCGGGGTGATGACGCTCTTCGGCGTCGGCGTCGTCGT
>DNZB01000324.1:2863-8108 GCA_003506635.1 Parvularcula sp. | reverse complement strand
TGCTGCGAAGCGCTGCCTTGTACGCGATCCATAGCGCGGCGACGATGAACACCCCGGCGATCGCATGCGCGTAATTGCCGCCGATCGCCCCGGCGCGCGGTATGAAGTAGACCGCGGTGGTAAAAAAGATCGCGGTCGAGGCGACGGAGAGCCAGAACACCGTCAGTTCCTTGCCCATGCACAAAAGCGCCGCGCGCGCCACAGAACCGGCAAGCAGCGCCGCGACGGCGATGATCTGCACTTTCAGCATGTCGCCGGCGTCCGCATATTTATCGCCGGCGAAGAGCGAAATGACCGGGTCCGCGAGCAGGAATGTCGCACCGGCGCCAAGGCCGCACATCAAGAGGAGGAGCCCCTCGGTGCGCGCGACATCCTTTTGAAAGCTGTCGATGTCTCCGCGCGCCCACATTCTGGCGATGTCGGGGAAGACGACCGCCTGCACTTGCTGCCCCGCCTGTTGCGCGAATTTCGCGATGCGCTTTGCGATATGATAAAGCCCAGCGCCGCCCGCCCCTGCGAGCGCGCCGACGATCAACGTGTCAAGCTGTTGTGCGCTCGACCGGATTGACAATGAGAGATTGGCGAGCGCCGCAAATCGCCAGATCTTCGGGAACCGCTGCGACATGTCGTTTAGCGACGACTTCATGAAATCTGCGCAACCGATCCGTCCCAATTGCCGGAAGCCGGTCGCCATCAGCAAGATCGCGCCCAGGACATGCGTCCCTGCCCAGATCGCGACATAAACGAAAAGCCCCGCGCCCGCGGCGAGGGCGATTGCGCAGAGCGCGCAGCGCACCGTCATCGCAATGACCTGAAAATAAGCGATTTCACGGAACCTACCAGCGAGGCGCATCACGCCTGTCGGCGATCCGGTGATGAGGAAGAGCAGCGCGCCGGAATAAAGGAGCAGCGAATTGCGGACTTCCGACGGCCAGCCGAAACGCTCGGCGCCGAAAAGCGCAAGGCCAGCCGCGATCGCAAATCCGGTTATCGCCGCGGCAAGGTCAAGCAGAAATCCGAATTTGACGACCGCATTGAGATCGTCATGTCGACCCTGTTCCTTCAGGCCTGCGCCGAAGCGGATGATCGGCTGCCAGGTCTGGAAGCTGACAAAGCGTTCGATCGCCTGAATGAAGGTTGAGACGAGCGCCAGCACGCCGAATTTCTCGACGCCGAGCCCGCGCGCTGCGATCGCGACCGCAAAAAAGGCGATGACGCCCGCGCCGAAATTCCCGGCCATCAGATGGCCGATGTTAATCAACCGCTTGCGGAATGCATTTGCCGTGGTCATTTCGGCGAGCGAGCTGGCGACCCGGCGCCGAAGCGCCCGCACTTGAAGCATCATGCGCTTTCGCTCCCCGCGAGGCATTGCGCCGCGAACTGTGGCCCGTTTTGAGCATACATTCGATATTAGATGCAAATTGTATGGTCCGCCGCCGGCGGCTATAGCGGCGTGCGGTTAAGGTTTCCGTTTTCGGGCAAGGCGCCAACGAAATGATTTGTCCCAAATTGGTGAGGACGCGTCCAATATGCCGCCCGTGAGCGTTGTATTTCCCTTTATGGGCCGGGAGCTGGGCGGCAGTCATTATTCTGCTCTCGGGCTCATTCAGCATATGGACCAGATCCGATACCGGCCGACGATCGTTTTGCAGCACAGCGACGGCGCCGTTTTTGAACTCTTCAACAGCGCGGGAGCTGACATCTTGATCAGCCCCTTTGTCGCCGAATTGGAGCCGGGGCGCAAATTTGGAGCGGCGGCGGCGCTCAGCGCTCTTTCAAGCGCACGGCGTCTTGGGGCTTACCTTAAAAATCTCGGCGCCCGCATCGTTCATTGCAACGACGGGCGCTCAAACGCTGTCTGGTCGCTGCCGGCCAAATTTAGCGGCGCGAAGTTGGTCTGGCATAACAGGGGAAATCCGGGCGCGCGCGGACTGCGTTTTGTCGCGCCTTTTCTTCCGGATCGCATCATATCAGTTTCGAAGTTTGCGTCGCCGCGCCCGGGGATATTTTCGGCGGCTTCGAAAAACGACGTGATCCATAGTCCATTCGACGTTACGATCAGTGCGGACCGCAGAAAGGCGCGCTCAGCGCTTGTCGCCGAGCTCGCCGCGCCGCCCGAGGCCCGACTGGTCGGCTATTTTGGTCTTCTTGTCGACCGCAAAAGACCGCTCTTGTTCGTTGAGACGATCGCGCGCATGCAAACGGGCTTCCCCGTGATCGGCCTTTTTTTCGGCGAGGCTTATGAGGGGCTCGCCGAAAAATGCGCAGCGCGCGCCCGTGAACTGGGCGTCGCGGACCGGATCCGCTTTATGGGCTTTAGATCGCCGGGGCCTTACTGGATCGCGGCCTGCGATCTCCTGTTGGTTACGGCTGTGGGCGAACCCTTTGGACGAACCCTTATCGAGGCGATGCTGGTCGAAACGCCGGTCGTCGCCACCGCTTCGGGCGGCAATGTCGAGGCGATCCGGGACGGCGTGACAGGCCTGCTGGCGCCGCCGGAGGATGCTGGCGCGCTCGCCGCTGCGGCGGTGCGTGTGTTGACAGACGAAACGCTTGGCGCCTCCATCGCCGTAAAAGCCAAGCAATACGCCCAATCGAATTTCGGAGAACGCCGGCATGCTGATGCCGTGATGGCGATCTATGATAGGGTGCTGGGGCTGGTATCGCCGTCGGCATCCGGGGCGGATTAGAAGACCTGGGCCTGCGTAACGAGAAATGAACGTAACGGGTGGGAAACATGAGATCCGGGGGTAAAGGCTGGACTGCAAGCGCGGCGGCGGCGCTGTCGCTCGTGACCGGGTGCGGGGGCGCATCGCCGGCGCCTGTGCCGGAGACGCCAGCCACGTTGACAGGCGACGCGGTAGACCGTCCCCTTTCTTTTCCAGGGGCCGCCGGGCATGGGCGTTTCGCAAGGGGCGGTCGCGGCGGAAAACTGTTTTTCGTCACCACTCTGGATGACGCCGGTCCCGGATCGCTGCGCGAGTGCATCGAGGCCGAAGGCCCGCGGATCTGCATCTTTCGCGTCAGCGGCGTTATCCGTTTCATGAATGAGCGCCCGCTCATCAGGAATCCCTATCTGACGATCGCCGGACAAACGTCGCCGGGCGGCGTGATTCTTACGCATGACGGGGGAAAGTTCGGCCTTACGCCGATCGCGATCAAGAATTCGCATGACGTCGTAATCCGCCATCTGAGAGTGCGAACCGACAAGCTCGGGGAACGCCGGGCTTCCAACAGCGGGTTTATCATCGAAGAAAGTCATGACGTGATCATCGATCATGTCAGCAGCTCCTGGGCGCGCGACGAAAACCTAGGCGGGCAGGGCGACAACCAGAACATCACGGTGTCCTGGTCGATTTTCGCTCAAGGCCTGATGCCGCACGACAAATGCGCGCTCCTTAGCAGCGACTCGCGCAAGCCGCAGAATTTAACCTTCCATCACAATCTTTGTGCATTGAACGGCGATCGCAATCCAGACATCAATTTTCCGCCGGGCTCCTGCGTCGAAGTCGTAAACAATGTCCTTTACGGCGCGACCGGCGAATTCGCCGAAGTCTGGGAATCGAATGGCGGCTCGCCCGTTTCGATCATCGGCAATGTTTTTCGCGCCGGGCCAAAAACGCCCGCAGGATTGCCGGCGATCACCCGATGGCTGATCGAGACGCGTGGAAACGCCTCGATTTACGTTGCCGACAATCTTCTGGACGGAGACCTTGCGCAATCGACTGAGAACGTGGCGGCCGTTCGCGTCGACAATCCGCCATGCCCCCTTTCGGTCGCGGTGCAAACGCCGCGCGCTGCATACTCCGAAGTCCTGAACGGCGCCGGCGCGTTCCCGCGCGACGGCTTTGACGCTGCTATCGTCAAGCACGTCGAGGATCGGACGGGAATGCGCGTTGACAGTCCGGGTCAGCTACCGGTGATCGGCGGCGATCCAGCGCCCGATGACGCCGACAATGACGGGATGGATGACGTCTGGGAGCGCGTGACCGGGATCGATGACACGGTCTTCAACGCCTGGGGGGACTCGGACGGCGACGGCTGGCTCAACCTTGACGAATATCTCGATTACCTGCACCGCGAACGGCTGGCGACCGACCCTGCTGATTAAGCGTGGGTCCGCCGCTTTTCGTCTTCAGGGCTGAGCAGGGCCGATCGCTTGCTCGCGCACCCAGCCGTCGGGCCCGCTGTCGAAGTTCACTTGCAGCCAGTTGATGGCGTCCTGCTTGACCGGACCTTTTACAATCGATCCTGTCGCGCCCTTCCACTGAACCCCAATCCGCGATCCGCCGGGATTGGCCCTCACATGCTCGGCGGCCGCTGTAATTTTGATCGTTCCGGCGACAGGTTTTGTGGAAGGCGGCGTAGGCGCCGGGGGCGGCGCGTCATCGTTGATGATCTCGGCAGAGGCGTTCGCTGGCGCTGCGATTGAGAGGCCGGACGGCAAGGAGAGCTGAACAACGAAGGCTTCGTCGCCTTCGTCAACATTGTCGCCGGAAACGTTAATTGTCAGCGTCTTCGAGGTTTCATTCGCCGCGAAATTCAAGACGCCCGAAGGAAACGCGCCGCCAGTGAAGTCTGAAGCGCTGGCGAAAACCCGCGTCGATCCGCTGACGGCGTATCGAACGGAACCTGCGGCGGTCGCCGACCCGGTCCTGGTTACAGTAAAATTGAAGGGCGTTGATCCGCTGTTGCCTTCGTTCACCGCGCCCGCGGCCGCCCTGATCGAGACGGAGGGCGCACTGGGGGCCGGTCCGCCTGACGGCGGAGACGCCGGTGATCCGCCAGAGACGGTAATCGCCACTTTTTGAACGCCGGACCCGCCAGGCCCAGTGCAAAGCAATTGGTAATCGCCGCCAAATTTGGCGGGAAAAGTTTCTTTGCCGATGACGGTCTTGATGCCTGACCAGCCTCCGGACGCACGACATTCACCGGCGGTCGACGCCCGAACGCCGTCGACGACCCAGGTGAGCGTCACCGGCTCATTCAGCGCGTAGGAAGATTTGTCCGACGTCAGCGACACGACCGGTTTTGGAACGGCGCCAGTCGGGGTGACGAATACGGTTCGCGCGATCCAGTCATCTTGTCCTGACTGCGTGCAGATCAGATCGAATTGCGTCGTTTCCGAGATGACGACCACTTCGGTTCCCGACGTCTGGGACGCAGGCAGCGTGCTCGGCCAGCTGCGCTTGCAGGAATTGGCGCCGGCGGAATAGGTCAGCGTCACCGTGCCGCCCGGCGCCAC
>DNZB01000324.1:0-2483 GCA_003506635.1 Parvularcula sp. | reverse complement strand
GCGTTGTCACCGGCGAGCTCGTTAAGGTATTCCTCAAGATTGGTGTAGCCGTCGCCGTCAAGGTCGCCGTTCCGGTCGGCGGCGTTCGACGCGCTAAGCCCTCGCGCTGTCTCCCAGCTGTCAGCCATTCCGTCGCGATCCGCATCCGCCGGCGCCGCTGCGTTCGCGAATGTCGGCCAGCCGCCGCGCTGGCTTGGATCATCGATGATGCCGCCGCCGCAGTTCCTGACTTCCGTCGCAACGCGATTGTCAGCGGCGTCGCGCGCCGGCTTGGTCGCGCCAGCGAAAGCGAGAACGTCCTTGTAAGCCTGTTGCGGGGAGGTGATAGCCGCCGCCGAAAGCGATAGTTGGCCTGTGCCGACCGGCGAGGCGCTGATATAGGTCCAGTCCTTAGGATCGACGATTAGTCGCTGATCTTGACTGGACGCCGTCCGGTTCATGTCCAAATTGTCGTTGACGTAAAGATTATGTGTCGCGACGCCGTCATTGAGAAAAATGTTAACGGCGTTTCGGTCCCGTTGCTTCAGCGTGTCGGGGCCGACGATTGCGACGCTTCCGACCCAGTTCACGTTGCTGGTGCCGTGGCGGTTATAAAGCTCGCCGAAATATTGCTGTGCGTTGTAGACGACATTATTGACCCAATCGAGCTGCCCGACCGTGCCGAGGTTCGGATTACGCCGCTGCGAGTGCGCTATAAGGTTGTGGTGGAACGAGATGTCCTGTGCGCCATAGCCGAGGTAAGTCGATCGGCTGTGATTGCTGGCGGAGTGGGTGGAATTCCGCAACGATTCATAAATCATCGACCATTGGATCGTGATGTTGCGGGAGTTGGCGACCGGACCGCCGGCGCTTGAGCCGCCGTTGCCCACAATGTTGAACGTCTCGTCCGTACCCCAAGAAAAGCTCGAATGATCGACGATGATGTCTTCTCCGTCGATCAAGATGGCGTCGACATTGTCTGAAACCGTCGGCGATGGGCCGGGCCGAATGCGAATGTGACGCACGATCACATGGTCCGCCTGGATGTCGAGGGGCGAATTGACGTTTGGGGTGCCGCGGTTTGTCAAGACGACGCCGCCAGGCGCGGTTTGCCCTGCGATTGTCAGGAAGCCGCTTCGCACGCGGATGCGCGATTGCGTGCGAATCTCGCCCGAAACCGCGAAGACGCATGTGCGAGGCCCCGTCGCCTCAGCGCAGGCGCGGAGCGAGCCGGGGCCGGAGTCATTGAGGTTTGAGACGATGTAAACGTCACCCCCCCGGCCGCCCTTTGCGAACCGACCGAACCCCTCGGCGGTCGGAAACGCGAGCTGCTGCGCTGAAGCCGAAAGAGATGGTGAAAGGGCGACGCTTAAAAGCGCGGCGGCGGAAAGACGATGGAAATTCATACTCAACCCTTTTCAGACCGCTTTAAGATCTAGCGCGAGGAAGCATCCGGAACTCCCAGTAAAATCATCCTTGTACGGAGTGTGGCATTCATTCGACAAGTGTCAGGCGCGGCCCTTTCCAACGCCTTAATGGAGGTCGACGACTTGGCGGGGAACGGGGAGTTTTACGATTAAGAATTGGAAAGACTGAACCCTAAAAATGCGTCGGCAAGATAGCGGCGTTCGTCGTCGAGTCAGGTGAAAAATATGAAACGTTGAGATAAGGCGCAGGGCTAAAGATCAAGATTGCCGCCTGGCGCGGGGAGCCGGCGCAAGCGCGCATAGGCGCCCGCTCGGCCCCGGCTGGACGCCGCCATAAAATTTAACCTGTTGATTTTATGAGGTTGAAAAGCATATTTCCGGGCGACGACAATGAGCGCAGGGGGATGCTTTGGCTGTTTTGGTGCTTTCTGCGGGCCGGCGCGTTTCACTGGTCCGGGGCTTTCAGGAGTCCCGGCGGTCCGGAGCAGTTCGCGTCCTTGCCGCGGACGCCGAACCCGCGCTCAGCGCCGCTTGCCAGGTCGCAGATCGTTCGTTTCGCCTCCCGCGCGTGTCGGCGCCGGAATACGCCGACTCTCTTTTTGCGCTGTGCCGGCAAGAAGGCGTGAAGCTCGTCGTTCCGACGATCGACACCGAGCTCCCCATGCTCGCAGCGCTCAAGGGACGGTTCGAATCGAACGGAATCACAGCGCTCGTGTGCGGCGCGGGCCTCGTAGAAGATTTTGCGGACAAGCGCCGCACCGCGCAGTTCTTCACGGGCCGAGGTCTTGAGGTCGCCGAGCTCTACCCGCGCGAGGCGATCCGTTATCCGGTTTTCGTCAAGCCGTTCGACGGATCGCTCAGCGTCGGCGCCGTGCTGGTGCGCGCCGCGGCCGAGATGACGCCGGCGATTATCGATAATCCGCGCAATATCTTTTGTGAGTATATCGACCACGCTGATCACACGGAGTTCACTTGCGACCTCTATTACGATCGCGCCGGTCAGCTTCGCTGCGCCGTGCCGCGCCAACGCATCGAGGTGCGCGGCGGCGAAGTCTCCAAGGGCCGGACGGTGAAGGG
>DNZB01000325.1:25571-30779 GCA_003506635.1 Parvularcula sp. | reverse complement strand
AGCCTCGCTGACGCTCGGCGAAAGCTTTCTCTCTGGAGGTATGATTACAACAATCTGAGGCCCCATTCAGCCTTGAACGGACAATCCCCGGCGGCGGCGCGCCGAGCGCTTGAGCTACAGATGAGCTCCGCGCACGGCGCGCTCGCCAAACTTGAACCGATGAAGTATTTAACCGCAGGACTCTCTGATTAAACGCGGGAGCCAAAGGGCTCACGTCAACACCAGAAACATGAATTATCCAGTGTCCTTATCGAATCCGAAGTTCGTTCGGCACTTGCGACAAATGATACGCGATTCGGATTCGGGACACTGGGATCGCCGCCTTCAATGTCGCTTGCGTTGCGGCGAGCAATTCCTGGGCGCATTCGCATATGCTTTGCATTGGGCGATTGCCGGCGCGGGTTCGGCCGCACGCACCAAACAGGCAAGAGGTGAAAGGATGAATCAGCTTCCGTCGCTGATGATCACTTTGATAACTTTGGTAGCGACGCCGTGCGCCATGGCGCAGGAGCGCTTCGCTGAAGAGCTGCATGCCTTCGAGGTCGATGACGAAATTTTTGAAAAGCCGGAATGCGCGACGCTATTCGTCGGCAGTTCATCGATCCGGTTCTGGACGACGCTGCAACAGGATTTCGGCCGTATGCCGACCATCCGCCGCGGTTATGGCGGTTCGACGATCGCCGACACGAACCGCAATTTCGACCGCATCGTCGCGGCGTACAGGCCGCGCCGGATCGTCTATTACGCAGGCGAAAACGATATCAACGCCGGAATGTCGCCCGAGGGCGTGCTCGCTGATTTCGAAGCGTTCATGGACATGAAAACAAGGGCGCTGGGGGATGCGCCGGTGTTTTTCATATCAGTGAAGCCGTCCAAGGCGCGCATCAACGATTTGCCGGCGCAGACCCGGGCGAATGCGCGAATTGCCGCCTTGGCGAACGAAAGGGCGGATCTGGTCTTTGTCGACGTCGCCTCCGCCATGATGGAAAACGGCGCCTTGAAGGACATTTTCATCAGCGACAACCTGCACATGAACGCGCGAGGATACAAAATCTGGCGTTCAAAGATCAGCGCGGCGCTGAGGAATGAAAAAGCCTCAAAAGCGGATTATTGCGGGGGCTAAACCCCTCTGCCTATTGCGGGGCTAAAACGCCTCGATTGCCGGGCCGGCTTCTTCGCGTTCGCGCCGGCTTTCATTTGCCCGCCGCGCAGTCCGGCTCCGAAATATCCGCGACCACCGGATAATGATCCGACGGCAGCTTTCCGGCGGCGTGTTGCGTGATGACGCCATAGCGAATGACGGTGTCCTGCTGATGGACGAAAAAATGGTCGATTGGTTCCTTCTCCGCACGGAGAAGGTCGAACCCGTTGAAGGTGCCGGAAGGGCCGAACGGCGCGGTGACGGTTCCGCGCCTGGCGTCCTTGAGATGGAGATCGCTGGCGGCGATCGTCTGATATGAGATTTCACTTGGCGGGGCATTGAAGTCGCCAAGCAGAACGAGCCCCTCGCAGGGGCGCATCGCCGAGGACAGGAATTCGACGATTATGCTCGCGCTTTCGCGCCGCGCGATCAGCCCGATGTGATCCCAGTGTGTATTCAGGACGAGCATGGCGCGCCGGCTCGAACGGTCGCGCAGCCGCACCCAGGTTTCGATCCGGGGATAGGCGGCGTCGAAGCCGATCGAGGGCTTGTCCGGCGTCTCCGACAGCCAGAAGACGCCGCTTTCTTCCACGTCATAGGCTGACTTGCGAAATCCGACCGGCGAATGTTCGCCACCGCGCGCCCCGTCGTCGCGGCCGACGCCGATAATGTCGTAGTCGGGAAGGTCCGTACGCAGATCATCGAGCTGATGCGGCATCACCTCCTGAAGGCCGAAGACATCCGGCGCGTAAAACGCGATCAGCGACGAGACCGCTTGGCGCCGGTGCGGCCAGGCGTCTTCGCCGTCGGCCGCCGTATCGAGACGGATGTTATAGGTCATCGCGCGCACCGATGCGGGCGGCGGCGCCTCGGGCGTTGCGCATGACGCCGACAGCAGAACGAGGCCGGCCGCAAGCGAACGGATCAAAGCCTCACCACCAAGTCGCATAAAACGCAATCAGGATCGCGGTAACGGCGACGGCGCCGATGTTGAAGCCGGCGCTTGTCCTGAACGAGACGCCGCCGAGGTCTACGACCATGGCCTCGCTCGCTGGCTTCTGAAGGTATGAAAGCGCAACCCCAATCGCCAGGCAGGCGATGAAAACGACGCCGACGCGGTCGATGAACGGCATTTCGGGCGCCAGCAGTTTCAAGGCGATCGACAGGGCGAACGAACCTACAACGGCGCCGATCGCGCCGATCTCCGTCGCGCGCTTGACGAACATGCCGAGGAGGAAAATCGCGACGATCCCGGGCGTGAAGAAGCCGGTGTATTCCTGAATCACCTGGAACACCTGATCGGCGCCCGCGAGGAGCGGCCGCGCGGCGAACAGGGCGAAGACGAGCGCCGTGAAACTTGTGATCCGCCCGACGCCGACCAGCTGGCGTTCTGTCTTACCGGCGCCGAACAGCGGTCGGTAGAGATCCATGGTGAAGATCGTCGAGATCGAGTTCATCATCGAACCGAGCGACGAAACGATCGCCGCGACGAGCGCAGCGAAAATGACGCCGCGAACGCCAGTCGGGACGAGCTTCATCATTTCGGGATAAGCCTGATCTGGCTTGGCGAGATCGGGCGCAAGTGCGACCGCAGCGATCCCCGGCACGACAATGATGAACGGCATGATCACCTTCAGGAATGCCGCGAACATGATGCCTTTTTGCGCCTCGGCGACGCTCTTCGCTCCCAGCGCGCGCTGAATGATGTACTGGTTAAACCCCCAATAGGAAAAATGCATCACCCACATGCCGCCCAGAATGACGCTGAGGCCCGGCAGGTTCTTGTATTGCGGATTGTCCTTCGACAAGATCATGTCAAAGCGTTCGGGAAATTCCGTCATCAACCGCGCAAATCCCGCCGGCGCAGAGCCGCCGCCGACCTGCGCCAGCGTGATAGAAGTGATGAGAACGCCGCCGACGATGAGAAGCACGACCTGAATGATATCGGTGAGGGCGACCGCTTTAAGCCCGCCATAAAGGGAATAGGCGGCGGCGAACATCGCCAGCAAAGCCATTCCGATCATCATGTCCGCGCCGGTCAGGGTATTGATCGCCGTCGCTCCAAGCCAGAGGATCGTCGTCAGATTTACAAGGACGTAGATGCCGAGCCAAAACACGGACATCACGTATTTGACGCCGGATCCGAAACGCTGCTCTAGAAATTGCGGCATCGTGTAGATGCCGCGCTTGAGGAAAATCGGCAGGAAGAATTTGCCGACGACGATCAAGGTGATCGCCGCCAGCCATTCGTAAGATGCGATCGCGAGGCCGATCGCATAGCCAGATCCCGACATCCCGATGATCTGCTCGGCGGAAATATTTGCGGCTATCAGCGAGGCGCCGATCGCCCACCAAGGCAGGGCTTTGCCGGCGAGGAAATAGTCCGCGGTGTCTTTCTTGTGGCCGCCCTTCTCGCGCGAGATAAGCGTTGCAATAGCGATCAGCGCCAGCACGTAGCAGATGACAATGACGAGATCGATCAACTCCAGCGACATAATCCAGTTCGTCCTGTTCACGGCCCTTTGGTCGCGCCAGTCGCCGCGCTGGCGGGGCGCGTCAGGATCACGCCTTTCAAGTGCAAGGCGTACCGAAATGAAAGCGCTTCCATTTTGCGAAGGTCAAGCCTAATGTCAACGGCGGCCGATCGTCAGGGCGCTGAGCGCCTTCATTGCCTGTCGGCGGCGCGTTTGAAATCTTGACCTGAGCGATGGGGCGTTCGGGAAGGGGCCTGAAAGAATAAGTCCAATCGCTATGCCATCCCCCGCTGCGGAGCCACGGCGGTCGAATGTCGGATCACAAGTTCATGAGGCAGCAATTCAAATCCCGGCTTTCTCCTGGGCGTTTTGGAACTCATTCCTTCGACCAGAAGATCGACAGCGCGTTCACCGAGCTTTCGTATGGGCTGATGAATTGTCGTCAGCGGCGGCCAGATGAGCGCGGATACCGGCGTATCGTCGAAGCCGGTGATGGACAAGTGCTGGGGGACGGCGATTCCCATCCGGTGCGCGGCGAATAGCGCGCCGACGGCCATGTCGTCATTGGCGCAGATCAGGGCGGTCGCCTTCTTTCGGCCCGCCAGCAGGTCAGGAGTGAGGTCGACGCCTGATTTGAAGCTGAAATCGCCGCGCGCGAACTGGATGGCGTCGCCGCCGAGCCCCTTGTCGGCGAGCGCGCGCACGACGCCGACCCAGCGCTTTTCCGCGGCGAAATGGCCTTCGAGACCGCCGATGAAGGCAAAAGCTGAATGACCAAGATCGGCAAGATGGGCTGCGATCTCGTAACCGGCGCGCTCGTCATCAATGCCGACCGAGAGCGTTGTTTGGCGCGCGCCGCTTCCAGGCGCGATTGCGACGACAACGCATCCGCTTGCGCGGATGAACTCCGCAAGAGCGACATCGTCGGCGAAAGGCGGCGTCAGAATAATCCCGTCGCAGCGGTGATGTTCGATGAGTTCGCGAACCCAGCCGCGGTTCGTCCAGTCGGCCCTTGCGACGCGGCGCGTCATCAGGTGAAAACCGTTCCTGGTGCAGGCGCGCAGCGCGCCGAGTTCAAGGGCGGATTCCCAGTAGGAATTCGGCTCCGAATCATCGGCGGCGGGATGAACAAGCGTGAACAGCCGGCTTGCCCCGCCGGCGAGTGCGCGCGCCTGGACATTGACGCGATAGCCGAGCGATTCAACCGCGCCGCGGACCTTTTCCCGCACCTCCGGCCGGACATTGGCGCCGCCGTTAAGGACGCGGGAAACGGTCACGCGCGCGACGCCGGAAAGGGCAGCCACATCGTCGATCGTCGGCTTCTTGTTCGGCGTCTTGGCGTCCGGCGCGGCCATTTCGTTTGCAGGTCCTGTTTGCTCAAGGCGCCTAGTCGGGCAGCTGGGGCTGGCGGCAGCCTAACTGAATTGCGCTGGCGCTTCAAAATTCCCCTATGATCGAAAACGTCCCGGGAAGGGAGGACAGCTTGACGGCGACCGAATCGCAACCGGATGCAAGACGCCTGACGCTCATATTTGCGTCCCTGTTTACGCTTGCGCATATCGGGGCGTTCGCCGCCTGCCTTCCCTTGCTCGC
>DNZB01000325.1:0-25236 GCA_003506635.1 Parvularcula sp. | reverse complement strand
GTCGGGGCTGGCGTCGCTAGCATCGTCAACATCGCAAGCGGGGCGCTCAGCGACAGGACCCGATCCAGATTCGGGCGCCGGCGTCCGTGGATTCTCGGCGGCGCGATCGCGACGATCGCCTCTTATTTCGCGATCTGGCGCGCGGCGACGCCGGCGGAACTCATCGCCGCCATCGCTCTGTTTCAAGTCGGGTTCAACATCTTCCTGCCGGCGCTGGTCGCCTTGCTTCCAGACGAGGTTCCCGACGAACGCAAAGGCCGAATGGCGTCGTTGATGGCGTTGGGGCCGCCAGTCGGGCTTGGGCTGGGCGCCGCACTCGTCGGGAGCGAGGCCCTGACAGCGGGCGGGCGGTATGTCGCCCTTGCCGGACTTGCCATTTGCTTGACCGCGCCTCTGTTGATCTTCTGGCGGGCCCGATCTGCGACCGACGTTGAGGGCGCTCATAATGTCGGGATTGAGGGCGCTTTGGCAGCGCCCGAGATGAATGTCCTGCCGCCGCCGGGCCCGCGCCAATTGCAGAACTTTCGGCTGGTTTGGCTGTCCCGGCTGCTGACCCAGCTTGGCGTCGCGACGAGCCAGGGTTTCTTGCTGCTTCTGGTCGTCAACGCAGTCGAGAAGGGGGCTGATTTTCCATCCGATAGCGCCCAGCTTATCGTCAGCAGGCTGTTTCTGGCGTCAACGGGCGTATCAGTGGCGGTGGCGCTCGCTATCGGCGCCCTTTCTGACCAGGTCGGCAGTCGCCAGCTTTTTGTCGCCGCCTCGGGCGCGCTTATCGGCGCCGGCATGGCTGTGATCGCCGCCCTTCCGGTCTGGTGGGGCGTTTTCTTCGGTCAGATCGTATACGGAATAGGGGTCGGATTATACTCGTCCGCCGAAGTCGCGCTTGCGGCGGAAATGCTGCCGTCCCGGCGTGACAGCGCAAGGGACCTCGGCATCCTCAATCTCGGCAATACGCTGCCTCAGGCGCTGGCCCCATTGTTGGCCTTGTTCCTTATTGATCCGTCAGGGGACGGATTTTCGGCGCTATTCGCTGTCGGGGCCGCGTCCGCAGGCGTAGGCGGCGCCGTGGCGCTGCGCATCAAGAACAAGGCATGACGATCACGCGCCTCCCTTCGCTCTCCGCTAGCCGCCGCGCATCCGCACCCTTCATTTTTGCAGCTGCGAAATAAAAAGCGGTCGCCTGTGTCCGGTGTGGTTTTCGAAGCGCGGCGGTGCGATTGCGAAAATCGCCAGTCACTTTTCGATTGACAACGAGGAGAGCGCAGCCGCAGATTGGAAGCGCTTCCATTCTGCTGCAGGGCTCGATGGGGATTTGCGCAAGCGGGGCAGGACTAATTTAAGGCCGGCGCGGACAGACGCGAAACGGCGTATTTGGGAGGGAATCCATGAAGACGCGTTCAATCGACGGCCGTCGTTTATCTTTGACGCCGTCGCGATTCTATTTGACGGCCTCGGCGCTCGCCTTGGCGGCTTTCGCGTCCGGCGCGGCCCTGGCGCAAGAGCAAGAAGACGAGAACGAGCCGGAAAAGGTCAAGGACGAAATCATCGTCACCGGCATTCGCGGCGGCATCGGCCGCTCGCTCGATATCAAGAAGAACGAAACCTCGATCGTCGAAGCCATATCGGCCGAGGAAATCGGCAAGCTTCCCGACATGTCGATCGCTGAATCGCTGGCGCGCCTTCCAGGACTTGCGGGCCAGCGCGTCAACGGCCGCGCGCAAGTGATTTCCATCCGGGGCCTTTCGCCGGACTTTTCAACGACTCTCCTGAACGGTCGCCAGCAGGCGAGTTCCGGCGATAACCGCGCCGTCGAGTTCGACCAATATCCGTCCGAACTTCTGTCGAGCGTCGTCGTCTACAAGACCCCTGATGCGGGTATTATCGGTACGGGCCTTTCCGGCACGGCGGATCTCCGCACGGTCAGGCCCCTCGATTACGAAGATCGCACGATCGCGATGAACGTGCGCGGCTCCTTCGTCGACGGCGGAAAGCTGAATGACGACGTCAATCGAATCGGAACGCGGGGCACGATCAGCTATATCGACCAGTTCGCCGATGATACGATCGGCGTCGCGCTCGGTTACGCCTATCTCGACGCGCCGTCGCAGAACAAGCACTTCAAGGCCTACAGCTACGAGGCTTTCGGATTCGCGGTCACGCCGGATTCCGCCGACTCCGCCTTGCTGGTGAACGGCCAGGAAGTCTTCGCCTTTTCGCGTGAAAACAAGCGGCACGCCGCGATCGGCATCATCGAATGGGCGCCCGGCGAGAAGCTCCATGCCACGGCCGATCTCTATTATTCGCGTTTCAAGCAGCGCGAGACGATGCGCGGCGCGCAGTGGTTCTCAAACGGATGGGCGGACGGCGCGACTTTCACCGATGTGCAAACGATCGATCGCGGCGGCTCGCTCTTTGCGACCGACGGGACCCTCAACAACGGCGTTCCGATCATCCGCAACGATTTCAACAAGCGCAAAGACGAGCTTTTCTCGGGCGGCCTTAACGCCGAATACGAGGCCACAGATCGGCTGAAGTTCATCGCCGATTTCTCCTATTCGAACAATGACCGCGACGAGCAGGTGCTTGAGACTTACGCCGGCTACGGCCTTGGCGTCGGCGGCGTGACCGGTGCGACGCAGAATGTCGGGCGCACCTTTGACACGATCGACTTCCACTTTCCGCTCGAAGGGTTTCCGACCTACAGCGAGGGCCTCAACTACGCCGACGCGTCGCAAGTTTCGCTCGGCGACCGTGCGCCCTGGGGCGGTTGGGCGCATGACGGCGCCATCCGGTTCCCGCATGTCGAGGAGGAGGTTGTTTCCGTCGATCTGCGCGGCACGCTTGATCTCGACGGCTTCATCGACAGCATCGATTTCGGCGTTAATCGCACGGAGCGCGAGAAAGACAAAACCGTCGACGACAACGACTTGTTTCTGCTTAACGGACGCCAGCAGGTCCTTGTCGATCCGCAATTCCTCGTCGATCCGACTTCGCTTTCTTTCGCCGGCTTTGGAAATGTGTTGAGCATCAACCTGCCGGCCGCGCTCGACACCTATTATTCGTCTGCGCCTATTCGTGACGGCAACTTCTTCGACAAGGCATGGAACGTTCAGGAGAACGTCTGGACAGGATTTGCCCGAGCGAACATCGAAACTGGCGCGCTCAGAGGAAATGTCGGCGTCCAGGTGGTCAGGCAAACTCAAGAATCGGTCGGCGTCGTCATTCAGGGCAACCCGGTCGTCCCGACGCCGATTGTTGGCGGCGCGGAGTATACGGATGTCCTTCCGAGCCTGAACCTTTCCTACGATCTTGGCGGCGGCCATCGCATCCGGCTTTCGGCCTCGAAGACCATGGCGCGACCGCGGATGGACGAGCTTCGTGCGAATCTCTCGCCGTCATTCGGCATACCGGCCTCGTCGCAGCCGGGCGATGTTGTCCATCCCTGGACGGCTCGCGGCGGCAACCCTCAGCTTGAACCCTGGCGCGCCAAAGCGATCGATCTTTCCTATGAGTGGTACATTGATAAGTCGAGCTATTTCGCGGTGGCCGGGTTCTACAAGAAACTCGACAACTACATCTTTGCACAGACGATCCCGTTCGATTTCACCGGCGTGCCGATTCCGAGCGGAGCATCCATTCCGCCCGGCGTAATTATCGATCCCATCGGCACGAGAACCGTGCCGGCGAACGGCAGGGGCGGGAACGTCAAAGGCGTCGAGGTCAGCGGCGCGCTGAACTTTGGCCTCATAACCGATTTTCTTGACGGGTTTGGATTTATTGGAAGTCTTTCCTATTCAGACTCGAACATCAATCCGACGTCGTCGACGACGGCGGTTGTGCGGATTCCCGGTCTTTCCGGCACCGTTTACAACATCACCGGCTACTACGAGAAAGACGGGTTCCAGGCGCGGATCAGCCAGCGTTACCGTTCGGCGTTCAAGGGCGAGGTCGTGCAGCTTTTTGCAACGCGCGGCGTCACCGAAATTCTCGCCGACCGACAAGTCGATGCGCAGATCGGCTACACATTCGAGGAAGGATCCTCGCTTGAGGGGCTCGGCATTCTATTCCAGGTCAATAACCTGACGAATTCACCCTTCAGGACGCGGATCGGGGTCGACGGCGGAGGCGTTAAGACCGCTGATGGCGGATTCCTTCCCGAAACCTACGAAGAGTACGGGCGGGAATTCCTGCTCGGCTTCAGCTACCGCTTCTAGACCGGTGCGGGGACTCCCGCCTCGTCTGGTCCGGAACGGAAGACGGCCGGCGCCGACGCTATCCTACCCGCGTCGGCGCCGGCCTCTTGATCAAAGGGCGCGCGACCCTGCAAGCGTCCTGACTTTGGACGAGTGCGCGATGGCGACGCATCGATTGAGGGGCAATTCGAACGGCGTCATTGCTGTTCGGCGCCCCCTGCGGCGCCCCACTTCGCGAGACTTGAGACTGAATTGAGGGCGCAGGATTCCCATTGATCAAGTGAGAGTGGATATGAAGTTCCGCCGAAAGCTGCTGTGGGCGCTTGCCGCGGCGTTGACGACTGGATGCGCTGTTCCGGGGGCGGGCGCAAAAGACATCAAGGCGGCATGGCCGACCAGAAGCGAGCCGCGCACGCGGGACGGGGAGATGGACGTCCGCATCGCCGCGATCGTCGCCGAAATGACGCTAGAGCAGAAAATCGGGCAGATGACGCAGGCGGATATCCGGTCCATCACGCCCGCTGAAGTCCGGAATTATTATATCGGCTCAATTCTGAATGGCGGCGGCGCCTGGCCCGGAATGAACAGACGCGCAAGCGTCAAGGACTGGGCCGATCTCGCCGATCAGTTCTATCGAGCTTCGATGTCGACGGACATGAAGACTCCGGTCCCCGTGTTATGGGGGACCGACGCCGTGCATGGACACAACAATCTCGGTCAGGCGACGATGTTCCCGCACAATATCGGGCTCGGCGCCGCGCACGATCCGGATCTCATCTACCGGATCGGCCGCGCCACAGCGAAGGCGGTTCGCGCGACCGGGATTACCTGGGCCTTCGCGCCGACGCTCGCCGTCGTCGAGAATCCGCGCTGGGGCCGCACGTATGAAAGCTACTCAAGCGATCCTGCGCTTGTTGCGGACTATGCCGCGGCGATGGTGCGCGGGCTTCAGGGCGATCTCTCCGGCGATGGCGACGTCATCGCGACGGCGAAGCATTTTCTCGGCGACGGCGGCACCTATCTCGGCAAGGACCAGGGCGAGAACCGCGCGACGCTCGCCGAAATGATTTCCGTTCATGCGGCCGGGTATTACCGGGCCCTCGACGCCGGGGTCCTGACGGTCATGGCGTCCTATAACAGCTGGAATGACGAAGCGGCGAGCAGGAATTATGGAAAAATGCACGGGTCGCGCGAGTTGCTGACCGGCGTTCTCAAGGACGGCCTCAAATTCGACGGCCTTGTCGTATCGGACTGGAATGCAATCGAGCAGGTTCCGGGCTGCCGGCGCGATCATTGCCCCGAGGCGGTGAATGCGGGCGTCGATCTCTTCATGGTCCCGGAGGACTGGAAATCATTTATCGCCAACACGGCGGAAGACGTACGCGCAGGCCGTGTTCCGATGAGTCGTATCGATGATGCGGTGACGCGAATACTTCGGGTCAAGATGAAATCCGGTCTGTTCGACAAGTCGCCCGCCGCAAGCCGTCATTTCGGCGACGACGCCGCCGTCGAAGCGCGCGCGCTGGCGCGCGAGGCGGTTCGGAAGTCAGCCGTTCTCCTGAAGAATGAAAATCTTGCGGCCCCGATCGCGCCCGGCGCCAGGATTCTCGTCGTCGGCAAGAGCGCCGACAGTCTGCCCGATCAAACCGGCGGCTGGTCGATCACCTGGCAGGGCGACGAGACGACCAATGCCGATTTCACGACGGGAGAAACGCTTCTCGCCGCGCTAAGGGGCGCGCTTGGCGCTGAACAGGTCGTCTATTCGCCGGATGGCGCGGGCGTCGATCCGGCGGCGTTCTCGGCGATTGTCGCCGTCATCGGCGAACATTCCTATGCGGAAATGAAGGGCGATGTCGCCTATCCGGCGCCGCTCTCGCATTCCTTGAAATATCCCGAGGATCTTGCGGTCCTTCAAGCCGTTTCCGGCAGAGGCGCGCCGCTCATTACTGTCTTTTATTCAGGGCGGCCGGTCTATGCGAACGACCTGATCAACCTTTCGGATGCTTTTATCGCCGCGTTTCTGCCGGGCTCCGAAGCGGGCGGTCTTGCGGACCTCATTCTAAAGCCCGCGGCCGGCGCCCCTCGACATGATTTTACGGCCCGCCTGTCGTTCGACTGGCCGGGCGCCGCCTGCGGCTCAGACTTGCGGGACGCCGGGAATGTCGCATTCGCTCGCGGCTTCGGTCTGACCTATGCTCAGCCGGGTTCAAAGAGGAAACTTCCGGAGGCAAATGTCGCGCTCGCCTGCGATTAGACCATTCGATTTACGGAGGCCATGATCGGATGAAGCACCTCAAAAAGATCATGATCGTGGGCGGCGGTTCTGCCGGCTGGATGAGCGCCGCGCTCCTTTCGCGGCTGTTCCAGGGACTATACGAGATCACGCTCGTCGAGTCCGAGGATATCGGCACGATCGGCGTCGGCGAAGCGACGATTCCGGCCATCAAGAAATACAACGAACTTCTCGGGCTTGACGAGAACGAGTTCATCAAGCGCACGCAAGGCAGTTTCAAGCTCGGCATCCAGTTCAATGACTGGTCGCAGCTCGGCTCGTCCTACATCCACGGCTTCGGTGTTATCGGTCAGAATCTTGAATGGCTGCGCGCGCACCAATACTGGCTGCGGGCGCGAAAGTCCGGTCGCGCGTCGGATTTTGCGAATTACTCGATCAATACGGCGGCCGCCCTGCAGAACAAATTCATGCGCGCGGCGGCCGACATGCCGGACTCGCCGCTCGCCCATATCGCACATGCGTTCCATTTCGACGCCGGGCTCTACGCGCGGTTTCTGCGCGGCTATGCGGAAGATCGCGGCGTCCGGCGGCGCGAGGGCAAGATCGCCGATGCGACCCTCAACGCCGAGGACGGATTCGTTCAGTCCGTCACGATGGCGGACGGCGAAACGATCGCTGCGGATTTCTTTATCGACTGCTCCGGCTTTCACGGCGTCATTATCGAGAAGGCGCTGAAGACCGGCTATGAAGACTGGACGCGATATCTTCCTTGCGATCGCGCTATCGCCGTCGGCTGCGCGCGGTCCGAAAATTTCACGCCCTATACGAAATCGACCGCCCGGACGGCGGGATGGCAGTGGCGCATTCCCCTCCAGCACAGAACCGGCAACGGCCATGTCTTTTGCAGTAGTTTCATGGAAGCCGACGAGGCGGAAAAGATTCTCATTGAAAATCTCGACGGCGCACCGCTGACCGATCCACTGCACATCCGCTTTACCACAGGCAAGCGAAAGAAAATCTGGAACAAGAACTGCGTCGCTGTCGGCCTTGCAAGCGGATTCCTAGAGCCGCTGGAATCGACCAGCCTTCACCTCATCCAGTCGGCGGTGATCCGGCTCATCCGGCTCCTGCCGGATGCGAGTTTCGACCAGGCGACAATTGACGAGTTCAATCGCCAGACCGATTTCGAGTATGAGCGCATCCGCGATTTCATTATTCTCCACTACAAGGCGACAAGCCGGGACGACACGCCGTTCTGGCGCCATTGCCGCGCGATGGAGATCCCTTCGACGCTGCGACGCAAATGGGACCTTTTCGCCTCCAATGGCCGGGTTTTCCGTGAAGACGATGAGCTCTTCACCGAGGAAAGCTGGATCCAGGTTTTTCTCGGGCAGGATGTCATTCCGCGCGGATATGATCCGCTTGTCGATATCAAAAGCGACACCCAGCTTGCGCAATATCTCGGCAACATTGAAAACGTCATCGGCAAGTGCGTCGCTGTCATGCCGTCGCATGCCGATTTCGTGGCCAAGACATGCAAGGCCTGACGCGCGCGGACAACCTAGCTCCCTGCCGCCGCGCCGTCTCTCAGCCTGGCGATCAGCGCTGCGCGCATCCGTTTTATGTCCTGGGGGCTGGACGCGG
The DNA here is from genome assembly GCA_003506635.1 of Parvularcula sp. Taxonomy (GTDB): domain Bacteria; phylum Pseudomonadota; class Alphaproteobacteria; order Caulobacterales; family Parvularculaceae; genus Amphiplicatus. The sequence goes on along the minus strand of DNZB01000325.1, from coordinate 17,166 downwards.
CCATTATACCGCGGGCGCTAACGGGCAGATGCGCGCCGGGATCGCCGTTCGTCAGAAAAACATATTGATCGAACATCGCCCGCCAGGCGCGACGCTGATCAGCCGGCAAGTTCCTGAGCGTCATCATGCCGTGCATCAGCACGTCAAAGGCGGAACCGACATCCTCACGCGCGTCGTCCCACCAATAATTGACGAGGACATTGAAAGCGTCGAGCGACTCGACGTGATGAAACCAGTAATAGGGAATAAAAATCGCGTCGCCCGGATCAAGTTCGGCGACAAGCGCGGCGTCCATCGCTGCGGCCAATCTCGGGTAGGCGCTGAAGTCCGGCGCCGAGATATGCGCCATGCTGACCGGCGGGCCCCCGGGAGTGATATGAAACGGGCCCATATAGAGATTTCCGATCGCTTCCGGCGGGAAAAGCGTAAACCGGCGCCGGCCGGCGGCTACAACCGCGATATTGACGGCGGGGTCGGCATGCGCGGCGACTGTCACCGGACCGCCGATCCAGAAGCGCGGCGCCGCGATGTCCGGCGCCAGCGGCATCGGATGATCGCGGCGGAAAGCCGGGAAGAAATCATCAGCGGTGAGGCCTTGCGCGGCGTGGTATTCGTTCGCTTCGATGTCGGCGCAAAGATCAAGAAACTGCGGCAATCCGATCGTGCGCCGGCGGAAATTCGGCCCCGCGACTGCGTCATCATAGTGCAGACGGCCAGCCGTATCCGGCGCGGCGGATGCAAAAGAGATCGGCTTTTCCGCCGCCATGGATTTAAGACGCGACAGACAGGCGCCGGCCCCGTCGACAGCCGCCATGACAAGCGGCCAGTCAGCTGCAAGGCCGCGCATGACGCACGGCGCCCCGGCGGCGCGAACGTCCTGCTGGAATTCCGCGATCGTCGTGAAATGGCGTTCCGCGGCTCTTTTCATGGGCGAAACTTACAACAGCACGCTTGCGTGTCAAAGCGTCTTGAGGGCTCAAGGGCGCGCCTCGCGCCTTCAGTCGGGCGATGACCGAAAGGATCGTCAGCATCGAAATTATCGGCAGCGAGCGATCTCCGGTCGCGATCGTCGACAATTTCTCGGCCGATCCGCAAGCGCTTGTCGCAACCGCTGTCGGCGCTGATTTTCAAATGCGCGGAGAATTCTATCCGGGGCCGCGTGCGCCGGCGCCGCGCAGCTATTTCGAGGAAGCGGCGAAAGTCCTGACGCCGATTGCGATCCGCGTGTTTGGCGGCACGACGTCGTTGCAGCTCGACCGCGCGCTCTATTCGATAGCGACAACGCGGCCGGACGATCTTTCTCTCGCCCAGCGCATCCCGCATATCGACGACGTCCGTAAATCGGCGTTCGCAGTCGTGCATTATCTCGGCAAGGCGGAATTCGGCGGCACGGCGTTCTATCGACATCGATCGACCGGATATGAAACCGTGGGGGAGGCGCGTCACGCGCGCTATCTTGCGGCGCTGAAAGCGGATTTCATGCGTTTGGGCGAACCGCCAGCCGCCTATATCGCCGGCGACACGCCCGTCTTTGAGCGCATATTCGCCGCGTCGGCGAGGTTTAATCGCGCCGTCATCTATCACAGTTCATTGCTGCATTGCGCTGAATTGCCGAATGACATTCCGCTGCCGACGGATGCGGCCGAAGGGCGCTTGACGATCGCTTCCTTCCTGACGATCAAGTAAAGGCTTTAGTTTGCATGAAACAGCTGTTCAGGAATTCCTGTTTGTTCGCCGCGATCGTCCTTGCCGCCGGATGCGCCGCGATTCGATTAAGTCCCGCTGGATCAGCGACGAATGCGGAAGTCTGGTTGACAAAGGCCGACGGCAGCGTGCGCCTTGAGCGGCAGGAGGATTTGCCGCTGTCAAAAGGCGCCGCCGGCGATATTTACATAGACGCGGGAAAGCGCCGGCAGGAAATCGTCGGCTTTGGCGCAGCGATAACCGATGCGTCAGCGATTCTGATCCAGACAAAACTGTCGCCGGCGGCCCGCGATGGTCTGATCGCGGAACTGTTCGGCCCGTCGCCGGGGCTCAATTTTTCGTTCACGCGCTTTCCCATCGGCGCTTCGGATTTTTCGCCTGCTCATTACAGTCTTGATGATCGTCCGGATGGAAGCGGCGGCGGGTCGTCCCGATTTTCGCTCGATCCGGCGCGTGAATACCTCATTCCGACATTGCGCAAGGCGCTGGACGCCAATCCGCACCTTACCATCATGGCCTCGCCCTGGAGTGCGCCGGGATGGATGAAAACTTCCGGCGCGCTGATCAAGGGCACAATGCGGGATGATGCTTTCGGCGATTTTGCCGCATATCTGCGCCTGACGGTCGACGGCTTCGCGGATGAAGGCGTCCCGGTGCATTATATCAGCATACAGAACGAACCGGATTTTGAGCCGGCGAACTATCCCGGCATGCGGCTTTCGGCAGGGCAACGCGCGCGATTGATCGGCGATCACGTCGGTCCGGCGCTTGCGACCGCGAGGGGCAGAACGAAAATTCTCGAATGGGATCACAACTGGGACCAGCCGTCGCAACCGATGGCGGTGCTGACGGACAGCGAAGCCGCGCGCTATACGGCGGGCGTCGCCTGGCACTGCTATGGCGGGGACGTCTCTGTCCAGTCAGAGGTGAGGGCGCTTTTTCCGGACAAGGATGTGTTCTTCACTGAATGTTCAAGCGGGGGATGGTCGGCGCCCTGGCCGGACTCTTTCCTCTGGATCATGCGGAACATTGTCATTGGTGCGGCGAATAACTGGTCGCGCGGCGCTTTGATGTGGAACCTTGCGCTTGACGAGACGAGCGGCCCGCATCTTGGCGGCTGTGGGAATTGTCGCGGCGTCGTGACGATTGACGGCAAGACCGGCGCAGTGACGCGAAATCCCGAATATTACGCCCTGGCGCACGCCAGCCGCTTCGTCGTCAAGGGCGCTCGCTGGATATCCTCTTCCTGCCCGGCAAGTCTTTCCTGCGCGGCGTTCCGTAATCCGGACGGCGCGCGCGTTCTCATCGTCCTTAACGAGAGCGAAAGGGAAGCGCGCTTTCGGGTGCGCGAGAATGGTCGCGGATTTGATTATGCGCTGGCGCCTGCCGCCGCCTCGACTTTTGTCTGGCGCTGATCGGCGGCGAGGCAACTCAGCGGCGTCGGGGCTGCACGTCTTTTCTGCGCAGAATAAGCAGGGCGGAGGCGGCGAGAAAGACAAGAGGGACGACGCTGATCTGAAGACGCAGCGCGAGCGAGGACGCCTCGGTCAGCGGCTCGCCCGGCTTCAGGCCGGCGAAGCCGAGCGTGAGACCGGCAAGGCCGGTCGCGACGCCGATGGAAATCCGCTGAAGCATTTCGACGAGACCGAACAAGGTCGCTTCGGCGCGCGCGCCGCTTGGCCGGGGGCCGGCGTCGACAGTCGCTGGAAGCAGCGCCCACAGCGAAAAATCGACGCCCATCACGGCGGCCTGAAACGCGACAAGGAAAAAGTGCGACGCGCCGGCGTTTCGCGCGCCTGCGAAAGTAAGGCCCGCCAGGAGAACGAGGGCGAGCGCGCTCGCGCAGCCCCAGGTGCGCCGTGTGCCGATGCGCCGTTCGACAAGCATCCAGATCGGCACGGCGATCAGTCCGACAAGAACCATGTCGGCGAGCGCCAGCTCGCCCGCGCGCGTGTCGCTCATCCCGTATTTGAAATAGTAAAGCACGAGTTTTGAAACCATGGTGACGCTGATGATCATCGCCATCATCGCCGCCGCAACCGAGAGAAAACTTCTGTTGGCGGCAACCGCGTGCAGGAGCGCCATGACCGATCGTCGCCCGCCGGTCTCCGCCGGGCTTCCCTCGCCGCCGCCGGATGCGTCCTTGAAGGTCGCGCCGACGAGTATAATGACGGCGGTCGCCGCTACCGCATAGACCGCCGCCGCTGAGAAGTGCGCGAGTTGTTCAGAGCCTGTCAGCGCAATGCCGAGCGGACGCATCGTCAGGCTGACGAGGATCGCAGCGAGCGCGCCAAAGACCATGCGCAAGCCGGCGACGAGCGAACGATCTCGCTGATTGAGGCTGACCCTTGCCGTCATGGCGAGATAATGAAGATTGGCGAAGCCGTAGCTGAGGCGAAGGAGGAGCTGGCTTGCGAAAAGGAACACGAGCCCTGCGCGCCCGCAGTGCGCGGCCGGCGCGTAGGCGAGCATGAAGGCAAGCGCGAGCGGAAAGGCGGCGCGGATCAACATGCGACGGTGCTCTTCCGGCCGCGCGCGCCGGTCGATCCACAATCCGATCGCAAAGCCCGAAAATCCGTCGAAAACCGAGGCGAGCATGTAGACGGCCGCGGCCGCAGCGATGCTGACGCCAAGCGTTTCAGTGTAATAAAAAAGCAGAAAGAGCGACAGGCTCTGCCAGTAGAGATTGAACCCGAAATCGCCGAAGGCGAACAAGATAAGCCGAGGCTTCGGCTGCGCGGGCGCCGAATGCTTCCCGCTCACGCGGGCTCCAGCGTGACGATTTCGGCGCCGCGCGGGGCGCTGATGGTCTTTCGCCGTTCGCCGACGCCGTCATGGACGATCAGCGCGATTTCTCGCCACCAAGGGCGATAACGGCCTTCCGGTTCTGCAAATTGAACGGTCACGCCGCCGTCGTCCGCGACCTCGCAGGCGACAACCTGGCGCCGGAAGGCGCCGCCTCGGGCGAAGCCGTCATCGTCATAAAGCGCGCCGGCGCAATCCGGACCCGGATAGATGTGAAGCTCCAGCGGCCCCTTCGGCGTCTCGTCGGTATGCTGAACAAGCGCCTGACGCGGAATGATCGAGCCCGCGCGCACGAAGACCGGCAGCGTCTCGTGGCGCGGCGCGATCGTCAGCGTTTCCCCCGCCGCGACGCGCGCACCGGTCCAGTAGTCATACCAGCCGCCCTCGGGGAGACACGCCTCATAGACGCGCGGCGATTCCGGGCGCGGATTTCCGGCGACCAGAAGACGCCCGCCCAGCGTGAAGTGCATCGACTGATCGCAACCGGAGGCGAGCATCGCCGCAAAATCATAAAATAGCGGCCGCATCATTGGCTCGCCGCTCCCGCTCGCTTCTGCGGCGAGCGCGTAAAGGAACGGCAGAAGGCGGTAGCGTTCCTCGACATAGCGCCGCCGGATGGCGAGCTCGGCCTCGCCGTCAACCCATGGCTCGGCGCGCGGCGCATCCTTTTGACTGTGATTGCGAAAGAGCGGCATGAAGGCCGCATACTGGTTCCAGCGCGTCATCAGCTCGGCGCTCGCCCCGCCGGTGAAGCCGCCGACGTCATTGCCGGGGAAAGGAAAGCCGGAAAGGCCGAGGCTCAGCATCTGCTGCACGGCGAGTTTCAGGTGGTCGAAGGTGGAGCCGTTATCGCCGCTCCACGTCGTCGCATAACGCTGGCCCCCGGCATAGGTCGCGCGCGTCATCACGAAGGGGCGCTTGCGCGGCGCCAGCGCAAGAAGTCCTTCGAAAGTCGCGCGGCTGTTCTCCATGCCGTAAATGTTATGAATCTCCGCATGGCTGGCCGTTCTCGCCGTAAATCCCGATCCTTCGATGCGGTGCGCCACATCGAGCGGCATGGTCTTGCTCGGCGTTTCGAAGATCGCGGGCTCGTTCATGTCGTTCCAGACGCCGCCGACGCCCATGTCGGTGAACATCTTGAACATGCGTCCCCACCAGCGCCGCGTCCGCGTACGGGTGAAGTCGGGAAACGCCGACGGGCCAGGCCAGACCGGCGCGACATAGAGCGATCCGTCCGCGCGCTTGAGGAAATGATCGCCGGCGACGCCGCTGTCAAAAGGCGCATAGGTCTCGCCTGGCGCGGCGGCGATGTGAAGATCGACGATCGGCACGCTATGAACGCCGCCTCGCCGCAGATCGGCGATCAGCGCCTCAATGCGCGGAAACGCCTTTCGATCGACCGTGAACGGCCGGCTGCGGTCCTGATAGTCGATGTCGAGCCAGATGACGTCGAGCGGGAACCTTTCAGCGCGGAAGCGGTCAACAAGTTCGCGCACTTCCGCCTCGGTCATGTAACTCCAGCGCGACTGCTGATAGCCGAACGCAAATCGCGGCGGCATGGGCGCCCGGCCCGTCAAGGAGGCGTAGCCGCGAACGATATCGCCGATCGATGCCCCCGTGATGACGTAAAGATCGAGCGCGCCGCCGTCGGCGTCCACACGGATGCGGTCCGGCGTGCGTGCGCCGAAATCGAAGCGTGTGCGGAACGTATTGTCGAAGAAAAGGCCATAGGGCGCGCGCCCGGCGCCCGACGCGATAAAGAACGGAATCGACTTGTAAAGCGGGTCGGTGCTGCTTGTGAATTTATAAGCGTCAGTGTTCCAGTTGATGAAGCTGCGGCCGGCGCGATCGAGCGATCCGGTTTTGTCGCCCATGCCGAAAATGCGCTGTCCGACCGGCATGGCGATTTCGAACGCCGCGCCGCCGGAGGAGGGAGCGTCGGTCAATCCGTCGAGAATTTTCGCGCCCGAGCTTGTTCGGAATGTGAGCGCGAGGGTTTGGGGATCAATCGCCACAACCGTGTTTCCGGCGGTAAAGCCGTCCGCCGCCGGCGTCACCGCAATTGCGGCGGACCGCGCTTCCGCCGTCACCGCCCAGCTTGCGCCCTCCGGCCAGCGCCCGGCGGCGTCTGTCATTTCGACATGGAAAATATTGTCGCGGAGCGCAGTGACGCGGAGAATGCGCGCGGCGTTTCTCGCTTCCAGACCAAACTTTGTGGGCGCAATGTCGGCGGCGGCGGCCTGCGCGATGAAGCAGGCGGTGAGGGCGCAAAAAACGAACCGCCCGATCATGACGGATCAAACTCGAACGCGCCGCGGACGCCTTCCGCCTCGGCGCTTGGCGCAATCCACACGTCGATGATTCCGGGCTCACGAACAGGGCGCCCCTCGGCGTTGACGAAGGCAAGCTCTTCCGCGGCAATGAGAAAACGGACGGTTTTCTCCTCGCCCGGCGCCAGGTCGATCTTCTGAAATGCGCGCAATTCGCGGATTGGGCGCGTCATGCTGGCGGTGCGCTGGTGCGTATAAAGCTGCACGGTCTCTACGGCGGCGCGACGGCCTGCGTTGCGAATGACGGCTTTCGCCTCGATCGACCCGGAGCCGAGTTTCGACGCCGATAATCCGAACGCGTCATATTGGATGTCGCCATAAGTGAGCCCGTGACCGAAGGGGTAGAGCGCGCGATTGGCGGTTTCGCGGAAATGCGTCTTGTATTCAACCAATGGACCATCGGGATTGGGCCGACCAGTATTCTTCCGGCTGTAATAGAAGGGCTGCTGGCCGCTTTCATGCGGAAAGCTGATCGGCAGCCGGCCGGACGGCGAGACATCGCCGAACAGGATATCGGCGATGGCGTTGCCGCTTTCAGATCCGAGGAACCACGTGACGAGGATTGCGCCGGCTTGCCTGACGGCGCCATGCAAGGCGAGCGCCCTGCCGTTGCGCAAGACGACGACGACGGGTTTGCCCGCGCCCGCCACCGCTTCCGCCAGCGCCTGCTGCGGCGCGGGCAGGGTGATGTCGGCGCGCGATTGCGCCTCGCCCGACATGCGCTCGCCCTCGCCGATCGCCAGCACGACGACATCCGACCTGCGCGCCAGCGCGACCGCGTCCTCGATGCCGCCGGGGATCGGCGCCTCAACGCCGCTGCCGTCAGCGATCTGAAAATCGGCGCCGGCGTTTTTCAGCCCCAGCGCAAGGTCGACGGCGTGGCTGTTGTCGCCATAGACGACCCAAGGGCCGTTGCTGTCCTTGACCGCGCGCGCGAAGGGACCGACGAGGGCGATCCGCGCCTTGCGCGACAGCGGCAGCAGGTCCTTTTCATTCTTCAGTAGAACGACTGATTTTTGCGCCGCCTCCCGCGCGAGCGCGAGACTTTCAGGGCGCCGGCTGCGCTGCTTCTCGCGTTCGAGGTCGATACGGCGGAAGGGATCGTCGAATAGGCCGAGCGCGGCCTTGGCGGCGAGCACGCGCTGGACGGAGCGGTCGAGAAGCTTTTCGCTGATCTCTCCGTCGCGGACGAGGCCCGGGAGGTGTTCGATATAGACGCCGGAGGTCATCGACATGTCGACGCCGGCGAGAAATGCGAGGCGCGCGGCCTCGCGCCGGTCCGCGGCGTAGCCGGCCGCGATCATTTCCTCATCACTCGTGTAATCGCTGACGACGAAGCCGTCGAAACCCCACTCATCGCGCAAAATGCCGGTCTGGAGCCATTTGTTGCCGGTCGCGGGAACGCCGTTCAATTCATTGAAAGCCGACATAACGGATCCCGCGCCGGCGCCGACGCCCGCCCGGTAAGGGGGCAGGTAGACCTCAAAAAGGCGCGAGATCGACATGTCGACGACATTATAGTCGAGCCCGGATTCGGCGGCGCCATAGGCGGCGAAATGCTTGATGCACGCCATCACCGCATCGTCGTCCGCGAGATTCTTTCCCTGAAATCCGCGCACCCGCGCCGCGGCGAACAATTTACCCAGCAATACGTCCTCACCTGCGCCTTCGACCGCACGGCCCCAGCGCTGGTCGCGCGCGATGTCGACCATCGGCGCGAAGGTCCAGTCGATGCCGGAGCCAGCGGCTTCATAGGCTGCGACCCTCGCCGTCCGTTCGGCGAGAGAGGGCTCAAAGCTCGCCGCCTCGCCGACGCCGACCGGAAAGATCGTGCGGTGCCCGTGGATGACATCGGCAGCGAAGATGAGCGGAACCTTGAGGCGCGATCGCTCCATCACCGCTTCTTGCATGCGCTTGGCCATCGCCGCGCCATTGCCGTTGAAGACGCCGGTCAGCCGCCCCGCCACCGCGTCTTCAATCTGCTGCGCGAAATTTGAGTTTCCGGCTGGCGGATTGAGTTGCGCGGCAACGCCGCCGCCCCAGGCGGAAGGCATGAGGGTCAGCTGTCCGGCCTTCTCCTCGAGCGTCATCGATTTGATGATCGCCTTGATCGCATCGCGGCTCGCAGGGCCGACCCGCGCCTCGGCGCGGCGCATGACCGGCGCGAGCGGCGATAAGGTCCAGGCAAGCGCGACTGCCGTCCCCGTAAGCAGGCTCCGCCGCGAAATCCGGATCCTAGTCATCAAAAACCTCTGGCCGACCGAAATGTAATCGGTTACTTATCGGTTAGTCGGAAGATAAATTCAATCGTCCGCGCATGGTGGAGCCACGTTAGTCGGTCATGGTCCTGTGAAATCGCGGCCAGCAACGATCCGCGACGTCGCGCGGCGCGCGAAGGTGTCGGTAGCGTCTGTTTCGCGGGCGCTCAACGGCCACAAGAATGTCCGCGACGACACGCGCGACCGGGTCCTTCAGGCGATCGACGATCTGCACTATGTGCCGAACGCCGCCGCGCGAAGCCTTTCGAGTTCGCAAACGAGAACCCTTGGCGTCGTGCTGCCGGACCTGCACGGCGAATTCTTCTCCGAACTGATCCGCGGCATGGACAAGGCGGCGAGCGAGCGTGGCTATCTCTTGTTGTTGTCCACAATGCATGCCGATCCGCAGCTCGCCGGCCAGGCGATCGCCGTCATGCGCGGACGGGTCGACGGACTCGCCGTGATGGCGCCGCAACTTTCTCGTGACGCGATCGACCGGCTGATGCCGGAGGAAATGCCGGGCGTGCAGGTCATCTGCCAGCCGAGCAAGAAACGGCCTTCATTTATCATCGACAATCGCGAGGGGGCGGCGTCAGCAACGCGCCATCTTCTCGCGATCGGGCGCCGGCGACTGGCGCATATCGCGGGCCCGGAGGGCAATTTCGACGCCCGGGAGCGGCGCCAGGGTTTTCTTTCAGCGATCGCCGCCGCTGGCGCGCCAGCGCCTTTGGTCGGCGCCGGCGATTTCGGCGAGGACGGCGGCGCCCGGATCGTTCGCGACTGGCTGGCGCGCGGTGAGAGGTTCGACGGCGTCATGGCGGCGAACGACATGACGGCGATCGGCGCGCTTGAGGCGCTGCGCGCGCATGGGCTGCGCGTTCCTGAAGACGTCGCCCTTATCGGCTTTGACGATATTCCGCTCGCCCGTCACCTTGGGCTTTCAACGGTCCGGGTTCCGGTCGCCGACATCGGTGCGGCAGCGGTCGAACGGCTGGTCGCCATGGTGACGTCGCAAGAGGCCGGCGCAACGCCGGAAGTCCAGCCGCTTGAACTTGTGCTGCGCGCGACCACGCAGGGGCGGCCGCATTGATCTCAAGACGACAGGCGATCCTCGCGATGGGGGCGATGCCGGCGCTCGCCGCGGCGCCGGCCTTTGCGGCAAGGCCTCGCGCGCCGTCTCTTCTTGACGATATTGAGGGCCGGACCTTCAAGTTCTTCTGGGACCTCGGGCGCGACGACAACGGGCTTTTCCCCGATCGCTGGCCTTCGCCGGGGCCATCTTCGATCGCCGCCGTCGGATTTGCGTTGACCGCTTATCCGATCGGCGCCGAGCGCGGCTATATCGGCCGCGCGCAGGCGCGCCGGCGGACGCTTGCGACCTTGCGCTTTTTTGACAGCGCGCCGCAAACGGAAGATCCGACGGCTAGCGCCGGCTATCGCGGCTTCTTCTATCATTTCCTGCATCTCGACACCGGCCGTCGCTACCGTGGGACCGAGCTGTCGAGCATCGATTCCTCGATTCTGTTTCTCGGCATGCTCTACGCCGCCGCCTGGTTCGACAGCGGACATCCCGATGAAAGGGAAATCCGCCGGCTCGCCGACCGCATCGTCGAGCGCGCAGACTGGCGCTGGTTCCAGCGCGGGCGCGGCGACATCTCGATGGGTTGGCATCCGGGGGCCGGATTCATAGATCGCGGCTGGACCGCCTATAATGAGGGAATGATGGCGCCGCTGCTGGCGCTCGGCGCCAATGATCGCCCGGTCGATGACGGCGCATGGGAGGCCTGGCTCGCGACGATCAACGACTTCTGGCGCGGCGAGGGGGGTGATCGCCACATCGCCTTCGCCCCGCTCTTTGGCCATCAATACAGCCATATCTGGTATGATTTCCGCGGCGTCAACGATGCGGCGAACCGCGCGGCGGGGTTTGACTATTTCGAAAACAGCCGCCGCGCGACCTACGCCAATCGCGCTTACTGCGTTGAAAATCCCGGCGGCTGGCGCGGCTATTCCGCCGATTTATGGGGACTGACGGCCTGCGACGGTCCCGGCGCTTTCTTGACAGGCGACGGTGCGGCGCAAAGGCGCATTTACGGCTACGCCGCCCGCGGCCCGCTGGGTCAGCCCGATGGTCTTGATGACGGCACGATCGCGCCGACGGCGGCGCTCGGCTCTCTGCCATTTGCGCCGGAGATCGTCATTCCGGCGGCGCGGGCGATGGCGGCGCGGCCGGGCCTTTATGACGTCTACGGATTTCGTGACAGCTTTAATCCCGGCCTGCGCGACCCCGCGCTGGCGCTGGAGACCGGGACCGTCGACGCAGAGCACGGCTGGACGGCGACGGATTATCTCGGGATCGACCAGGGGCCCATTCTGGCGATGATCGCCAATTATCGCCGCGAAGCCGTTTGGCGCGTCATGCGCAAGGTTCCGAGAATCCGCAAGGGACTGCGCCGCGCGGGCTTCTCCGGCGGCTGGCTCGGCGCCTAGCGATCACGCCCCGAAGCACCGGCGCGGAAGAAGGGAAAGTCGACTGATGGACGCCGAAGCGAGCACGCAAGATGCGCCGGTCTCCAGCGTCACCATTGTCGGCGGCGGCACGGCCGGATGGATGACGGCGGCGGCGCTTTCGAAGCTGCTGACCAGAGTGAAGGTTCGCCTGATCGAATCCGATGAGATCGGGGCGATCGGCGTCGGCGAGGCGACAATCCCGCATATACGCAATTACATGGCGCTCGCCGGTGTCGATCAGTTGCGCATGCTTCACGCCTCAAAGGCGACGTTCAAGCTCGGCATTCAATTTGTCGACTGGGGCGCGCCGGAAGAATCCTATATCCATGGATTTGGGCGTATCGGCCGCGACATGCTGTGGCTGCATACGCACCAGCTATGGCTGGCGGCAAGGGAACGCGGCGTAAAGGTTTCGCATTTCGACCAGTATTCGATTAACTGCCGCGCCGCGCTCGACAACCGCTTCCGGTTCCAGGACCCGCGGCTTTCCAACACGCCGCTCGCCGATCTCGATTTCGCCTATCATTTTGACGCTTCGTTGTTCGCTGCGTTCTTGCGCGGCGAATGCGAGAAGCGCGGCGTCGAGCGGATCGAGGGGCTTGTCGTCAATGTCACGACCGACAGCGAGACGGGTTTCGTGCGTTCCGTTGACCTGAAGGACGGGCGCAGCGTCGGCGGCGACCTGTTTGTCGATTGCTCGGGGATGCGCGCCTTGCTGATCGACGGCGCGCAGGGCGTCGGATACGAAGACTGGAGCCAATGGCTTCTGTGCAATCGCGCGCTTGCGGCGCCCTCCGAAAGCGTCTCGCCGCTCGCGCCCTATACGCGCTCGACCGCGAAGAAGGCCGGCTGGCAATGGCGCATTCCGCTTCAGCACCGCATCGGCAACGGACTTGTCTACTGCGCCGATCTTGTCAGCGATGACGAAGCTGCGGCGACGCTCCTGTCGGGTCTGGACTCAGCGCCGCTCGCCGATCCGCGGCCGGTGCGGTTTCGTCCCGGTCGCCGCCGCGAAGCTTGGCGCAACAATGTCGTCGCGATCGGATTGTCGAGCGGTTTTCTGGAGCCGCTCGAATCGACAAGCATTCACCTTATCCAGACGGCGGTCCATCGGCTGATCGCGCTCTTTCCGGCGCGCGGGTTTAACATGGCCGATATTGACGAGTTCAATTTGCAAACGAAACTTGAATACGAGGACATTCGCGACTTCATCATCGCCCATTACAAGGTCACGCGCCGGCGCGGCGATCCTTTCTGGGACCACGTGCGGGAAATGACGGTTCCAGAATCGCTCGCCCGCAGGATCGCGCTCTTCCAGTCCTCAGGCCGGTTTTTCGGTCACAGCAAGCTTGAGCTCTTTGCCGAGGAAAGCTGGGTGCAGGTGTTGCTGGGCCAGGGGCTCGCCGCTTGCGCCGATCCCGTCTCCCGATTCGTTTCCGACGCGGATCTTGCTGAATTTCTCAACGACATCGTCGACACGATCGCCAAGACGGCCGCGCAGATGCCCGATCACGCGGCATTCATCAGCCGCTTGCCGGAGAAGGAAGGGCGGCTGGACAGCGCGATCATCGCGCCGATCAAGCGAGGCTGACACGTTTTTGCAACTTTCCGGGGATTTGGAATCTTTTGCCGCAAAAGGCGCCGTGTAACCGTTTACAGAACAAAGTTACCGTGACAGACTGCGCCGATCTGGCGGGTTGCGTTTCAAGATCTGATAAAAATGGCTGGCCCGGATTTCGGGCCGCCGAAATGGGAGGGACACCATGACTCGGAAGTACAGATGTAATCGGTTCCAACAGGGAATTTCGGCGACCGCATTGGCGCTGGCTTTGGCCGCTGCCAGTCCCGCCTTCGCCCAGACCGACACCGCGTCGATCGAAGGGCGCGTCGTCGGGGCGCCGGCGGGTACGCAAGTCGTCATCACCGACACCAATACAGGGCAAAAGTCCGTCGCGACGGTCGATGCGTCGGGAAGATACCGGGTCCTCGGCCTGCGCCCGTCGTCCTATTCGGTCAGCGTCGCCGGCAAGGGCGAGCAAACAACAACACTGCTCGTCGGGCAGACCGCGCGCCTCGATTTCGCCGCCGAAGGTGACGACGTGATCGTCGTCACCGGCACGCGCCGTGTTCTCGACGTCCGCTCGTCCGCCGTATCGACCAGCATTACGCCGGCGCAGATCGAAGTCCTCCCTCAGCAGCGCCGCAACTTCCTCAGCTTTGCCGAACTTGCCCCGGGCGTCGCGGTGACGCGCGGCGGCACCGCCCAGATTCAGGCCGGGGGCGTCAGCGCTTCGAACGTCAATGTTCTACTCGACGGCATCTCAATCAAGAACCCGATCAATCATGGCGGCGTGTTCGGCCAGAATTTCGGTCTCGGCAACCCGTTCCCGCAGATCGCCATCCAGGAATATCAGGTCATCACCCAGAACTTCGGCGCGGAGACCGGACAGGCGGGATCGGCGCTCGTTTCCGCCGTGACCAAAACCGGCGGCGACGAATTCCACGGCTCATTGTTTTATGAGTATCAGCCCAAGGCGTTCATCACCCAGCCGTTTTTCGAAAAGCGGCGCGGCGATCCCAAGCCGGACCTTAACCGCAACCAGTTCGGCGGCGAACTTGGCGGGCCGATCATTCCCGGCGTCCTCCATTTTTATGTCGCGGGCGAGGGCACGATTGAAAACCGGCCCGCATCGACCGGCTTCCTCGGCGACAACAGTACGCTGCCGGCGTCGATCCAGTCCGAAATCCTCGTCCCGCATAACCGCGACTTCAGGCAGGGACTCTATTTCGGCAAGCTTTCCTGGTTTGCGACCGGGAACGACACCGTGGACGGCACCGTTTTCGTTCGCCGGGAGAACAACCTTTCCGACATAGACGCCAACGCGGCGAGCAGCCATGGCCGCACGATCAAGACCGAGGAAGAACGCTATTCGCTGAGGTGGCGCCACAGCGCTGGCGATTTCCTTAACGTGCTCAACCTCTCCTACAACGACGCCGAGCAATCGACGCCCAGCATCGGCGATGGGCCTGAATTTCTGGTCATAGAGAATCTGACCCCCGCGCAGGTGAGCGATCCGGCTTTCGATGCGCTGGCGAATTTCAACGTCGGCGGCAGGGATGCGCAGCTCGGCGCGCACTTCTTCGAACAGGGCGATCGCCAGAAGACGTTTACGGCGAAGAACGACGCGAGCTGGATTCTTGGCGAGCATAAGCTCAAGGCCGGCTTCCAGGTCGTTCACCTCGACCTGTCGCGGACGGTCAACAACAGCTTCGACGGCCGCTACTTCTTCGCCAATCCGGGCGCCGGCGGCGCTTTTGACCCGACGGTTCCTTATGGCGCGAGGATCAACATCCAGCCGTCGCCGGATGTCTCCGGCAAGGACTGGCAGCTTGGTTTTTATGTCGAGGACGAATGGCGCCCGGACGATCACTGGACATTCAACGCCGGCTTGCGCTGGGACTTTGAAACCAACGCCAACAACAACAATTACGTGACGCCGGCGGCGATCGTCACGGCGCTGAACAACTATCAGGGCTGGGCGGCGCGCGGCATCGACCCGGCAGATTACATTTCGACCGGCGACAACCGGAAGCCGCAATATGACGCCTTCCAGCCGCGTCTCGGCTTCTCCTATGATTTCGCCGGCGATGGCGTGACCGTTCTGTTCGGCGGCGCCGGGCGCTATTACGACCGGTCGCTGTTCATCGAGGGCGTGATCGAAACGTTGACGAACAGCAACCGGATCGTCGGCGTCGATTTCGACGGCGCTTGCGCCGGCGGCAACGGCCCGGCCTATTGCACGGACTCGAACGCCTTGCGCGACTTCGCGATCACCCAGCTCGCCGGGAACGGCGGCGATGTCTGGGTGCTCAACAATGAGACTGAGCTGCCCTTCTCCGACCAGTTCGATCTCGGCCTGCGCCGCCGCTTCGGAGATTTTACAGTCTCCCTCATTTATTCGCACATCCGGTCGTACAATATCTTCCAGTTCACCCGCGCGAACTTCTTTACGAACGGCTGGTACTCGCGCGTTCTGCAGTTCGACGCCGGCGGCAACGTCATCGGTTGCACCGACGGCGGCGACGCCTGGATTCAGGATTTCACGCCGAATTCGACTTTTGCTGCGTGTCCGGCGGGCGGCGGCCAACTGCCGGGATTTTCGGGCAAGCTCAATCGCGGCAGCAGCGACGGCAAGGCGCGCACCAATGCGATTTACCTGACGATCGAAAAGCCCTTCACTGAGGATTCAACCTGGGGCATGCAGACGACGTTCACCTATCAGCGCGCCAGAACGAACGTCGCCGCGGAGCTTAATTCCGATGAGTTCTTCAACGGCGCGTCGCAAGACGCTTACGGCTGGGGTTATGTCAACGGCGTTGAAAAGTGGCGCCTGGTGGCGAGCGGCCAGTATCGCGCGCCCTTCGACATTCTGGTGTCGCCGCGGCTGACGCTTACATCGGGCCCTGCCTTCGGCAACATCGTGGCGCCGTGGAACAGCACGCCGCCGCTTCAGGTTCCGGACGGAGCTTGCTGCTTCGGCAATCTCGGCGGCGTGTTCTTTCCGGACAAGACCTTCGGCTACAAGCGGTTCGACTTGTACCTTGAAAAATCGGTCGAGACGCCGTGGGGCGGCGATCTCGTCTTCAATTTCGAGGCGTTCAACGTCTTCAACTGGCTCAATCGCAATTATTCTTCATGGGGCGCAGGCGGCGGATCGCCGGCGCCGCTGGTCGAAGACAGCCAGGTCGGCGACGACGCGCGGCAGTTCCAGGTGGGCGTCAAGTATAATTTCTGACGCTCGCCTCCTCCCGGCGGCGCGGGGCGCTTGTCGCTCCGCGCCGTTCGCGCGTTTCACGCCGTGAAGCCGGAACTTCACCGGATCGGCGCCGGGCAGCGCTTGGTCGTTGTCGTTGACGGACTGATTGACGATCTTCAGCCGGTCGTCGGACTGGCCGCGGCGTTGGCGCCGTTTCCGGTCGCAACCAATGATTACCCGGGCGTCCGGCGCGTGATCGCGGCGCATGAGCCCGCGAACGTCTATGTCGCGGCGCTAATGAACGCCGCCGCGCCCTTTATCGCGGGCGCGTTCGACTGCGACGCCTTCCGTGTCATAGAGGCCAGCTTCTCGATGGTGACGCGCGCCCCGGCAGCGCTGTCGCCGCAACAGCGCGCGCCGCATTTTGACTCCACCGACCCGCAATTCATCGCCGTGCTGCATTACCTGAGCGCGCCGGGCGGCGGCGGCACGGCGTTCTTCCGGCAACTCGCGACCGGAATCGAGCAGGTCAGCGACGGCAATGTCGATCTCTTTGTGAGGACCGCAACGAAGCTTGCGCGCGCGCAGCGACTGGACGCCGGCTATGTCAGGCCCGACGATCCCCATTATGAAATGCTGCTCGCCGTTCCAGCTGTCGCCGGCCGCACCCTGATTTATCAGGGAAGTCTATTGCATTCGGGGCTTATTCCGCCGAGCGCGCCCCTAAGCGCAGATCCGCGCATCGGCCGGCTTACCGGAAATTTCTTCCTCAAGCTCGGCTAGACCATCGGGCGATCAATG
>DNZB01000368.1:1562-2601 GCA_003506635.1 Parvularcula sp. | reverse complement strand
TTCTTGAACATGCGCGCGTGCAGGAAGTACTGGTTGACCGTCGTCAGCTCCAGCCGCAGCGCCTTGTTGAGATATTCGATGACTTTCGGATCGCCTTTCACGCGCTGATCTCCTTGCTGTTCGCCGCGCGACCATAGGAAATTCGTTCGCCGGAACAATGATTATTGCTGAAAGCGACTGTCAGTTGCGCGTTTTTCCCGGCGGACGGAAACTGAGCGCACGTTCTATTCGGCGGCGAGGCAGGCGTGCGCGCAGCCGCGCGCGTCTTCGATCATCTTGGCGATGTCCGGGAGGCACTTGCCGCACTGGGGCCGCGTACCGCAGCGGCGGAAGACCTCGCCGACGGACTTCGCATCCTCAGCGTTCGCCTTGATCTGGCGGTCTTTGAGCGCGTTGCAGATGCAGACGTACATGGATCCCGCAAACAGAATGCCGCCGGGCGATCTTGCCCTGACCCAGCCAGCCTCATGCAAATGCGAATGATTGTCAAGAGCGGCGGCTAATTGCCGGCTGCCGCCGGCGTTGCCTCCGCCGCTGGCATTTCCCCGGCAACCAGTTGGGGATCGACCAGCGAATCCGCCCATTTAAGGCTCCAGTGCATGTGCGGACCGGTGGCGCGGCCGGTCGCGCCGACCGCGCCGATGACCTGCCCTTTTTCGACCCGGTCGCCCGGTTTCACGTCGAGCCGGGAAAGGTGCATGAACGCGCTTTCGAGCATCTGGCCGTGATCGAGGAAGACGAGGCCGCCTTCGAAATACATGTCAGGCTCTGCAAGGCGGACAATGCCGGGCGCCGGCGCCCGAATCGGCGTTCCGGCCGGCGCGGCGACATCGACGCCGCCATGCATGTTCTGCGGCTCGCCGTTCAAAATGCGCTGCGACCCGAAGACGCCGCTGACCCGGCCCGTCACCGGCCAGGCAAAGTCCGTCGCCCACATCGGATCGTCGCTGCGCTGGCGCCGCGCCGCGGCCTTCTTCTCCTTGTCGCCGGCGATTTTCGCCAGTTGCTCTTCCGTGAAGCCCGAAACTTTCGACTGATC
>DNZB01000368.1:262-1202 GCA_003506635.1 Parvularcula sp. | reverse complement strand
ATCGCGCCCGAAGCCGATCAGGAATTTGCCGTCGGCGGCGACGGGGATCGGTTCGCCGTCGAGCATCGCCTTGGCTCCCGGCAGCGTCTGGCCGCGAAGGAGCCCGCCCTGCACGAAGCCGCCGGTGAGAATGACGGACGAGGCAGGATCGTCGAAGACGCGCTGGCGTTCTTCGGCGCTCTTCATGGCGCCTTCAAAGCCCGCATTTATCGTGAGGCTCTCGTCCGCGGCGACCGGAATCGAGATCGGCGCCGCCGCAGCGGGCGCCGGCTCGGCCGTCGCGCAGCCGGTCATCGCCGCCAAGGCCACAAGAGCAACAGCTGCGCGCTTCATCGGGTCCTTCCCCCTCGGGTCGATCATGGCTTCGGCTTGTAGCCGAACCCCGCCATCGCCGCCTCCGGCGAGGCGTAAGCCTCCTGCCGGTCGACATTCCAGTATTTGAGCGCTTCAAGCGGGATCTTCGCGCCCGTCACCGCGCAGCGCACATAGCGCCCGGGCCGGATGACCACGAACTCCGCATCGCGATATTCAATCGCCGCCTCGCGATCCTTGTCAGCGACGCCGTCAAAAGGGTTCATGATGGGAGTTTATCGCGGAGCGGGGGGATGGGTCAAAGGCGCCGTCAATCAAACAACCCCTTCTGCACCGGCCTTTTCGCCGCCGCTCTTTTCGGCGGCGCCTCGCCGAGATGCGCGGCGCGTTCGCCGTCGGCGAAGACGAGGCTGACGACGCCGGTTACGGGAAGGTCGCCGGCGCGCCGGGCGATTTTTCCGGCTTCAGTTTTGACAAGGGCGAAGCCGCGTTCAAGGACGCCCTTGTAGGAGAGCGACCCCAAAAGCCCGCCGAGCGCGGCGAGGCGTTCCTCGCGGGCGAGAACAAGCTGCGAGGCGGCCAGCGCGCTGCGCATCTGCGCGGCTTCCTGCGCGATGCGGTGCGCGTA
>DNZB01000368.1:0-128 GCA_003506635.1 Parvularcula sp. | reverse complement strand
AGGACGCCCTTGTAGGAGAGCGAATTCAGGAGCCCGCCAAGCGCAGCAAGGCGTTCGCGCGGACGCACGAGGAGGCGCGCTCCGGCGGCTGTAAGGCGTCCGGCATCGCGCGCGAGCGCGCGGCGGTG
>DNZB01000314.1:7762-12205 GCA_003506635.1 Parvularcula sp. | reverse complement strand
GCTCCGGACCGCACGCGATCGGAGGGGCAGCCGACATTGAGATTGATCTCATCATAGCCGAATCCTTCGCCGACGCGCGCCGCTTCGGCGAGAAGCGCCGGATCGCAGCCGCCGATCTGAAGGGCGACAGGATGTTCCGAAGGGTCAAAGCCAAGGAGCCGTTGACGGTCGCCGCGCACGACCGCCTCGGCCACGATCATTTCGGTGTAAAGCCTTGCACGCCGGGTCAGGATACGGTGAAAGAACCGACAGTGCCGGTCCGTGCCGTCCATCATCGGCGCGACACAAAATCGCCAGTCGGGGCTCAAAGTCATCAGGGGCAACTAGCGCACCAGAGCAGCTCCCAAAAGAGCAGATGACAACTTGCCCTTAACCATACGGCCGCTAACGGTCATGACCCGGCCGTTAATTCCTTCAGGACCGCCATGCAGCCAGCCGAAAGCCATCGCCCCTTCGTCGAAGTTGCAGGCGAGAACTCAGTCGCCGTCATAGGCGCGGGCCCGGCCGGGCTCACCGCCGCCTATGAACTGCAAAAGCGCGGCAATGGTCTTCGCCCGATCGTGTTGGAGGCCTCGGGCGATGTCGGGGGCATTGCGCGCACGGAAACCTACAAGGGCTTCCGTTTCGACATCGGCGGACATCGCTTTTTCACCAAAGTGAAGGAAGTCGAGTCTTTGTGGCATGAGGCCGGCGGGAAGGATTTCGTCCTGCGCCCGCGAATGAGCCGGATCTATTATCGGGGCAAGTATTACGATTACCCGCTCAAAATATTCAACGCGCTCTCAAATATGGGGCCGGTCGAAGCAGCCCAAATCATGCTCAGCTATATGAAATGGCGCATTAGCCCGTACCCGGAAGAGGAAAACTTTGAGCAGTGGGTGACGAACCGCTTCGGCAGGCGGCTTTTCGATCATTTCTTCAAATCGTATACGGAGAAAGTCTGGGGCATCCCCTGCACCGAAATCCGCGCCGATTGGGCCGCGCAGCGCATCAAGAATCTTTCGCTTACGAAGGCGGTGCTGAACGCACTCACCGGCGCCAACGACACGACGAGCCTGATTGAGGAGTTCGAATACCCCCGTCTCGGACCAGGTCAGATGTGGGAACGCTTCCGCGACGCGGTTCGTGCGAACGGCGGCGAGGTCCGCATGAAGTCCGCCGTGACAAAGGTCTTCCGCGCGGGCGATCGCGTCACGGAGGTCGAAGTCGCGGACTATTCAGCCGGCGAGAAGCGCGTTTACCGAGTGTCGGCCGACTGGTTCATCAATTCAATGGCGATCAAAGACTTGATCCACGCTTTCGACCCGCCGCCGCCGTCCGATGTGGTGCGAGCGGCGGATCGCTTGAAATATCGAGACTTCCTGATTGTGACGTTGATCCTCGACCACCCGGACCCATTTCCCGACAACTGGATCTACATCCATGCGCCGGAAGTGCAGGTCGGCCGCATTCAGAATTTCCGCTCCTGGTCGCCAGACATGGTCCCGGACGCCGGCAAGGCGTCTATTGGAATGGAATATTTTTGTCATGAAGGCGATGGGCTCTGGACCTCGTCCGACGTGGACCTAATCGCAAAGGCGTCGCGCGAGCTTGAATATCTCGGGCTCGCGAAGATCTCGAATGTCGTCGATGGCGCCGTCATCCGCCAGCCAAAGGCCTATCCCGTCTATGATGGCGAGTATCGCGAAGCGCTCGACATTGTGCAGCGCTGGATCATGACGCTCAAAAACTTCCAGACAATCGGACGCAATGGCATGCACCGCTATAACAATCAGGACCACTCGATGCTGACAGCGATGCTTGCAGCGCGCAACATCGCCGGAGAAAGCCACGACCTTTGGAACGTCAATGTCGAGCGCTCCTATCATGAGGACTTCACCGTAGAGGAGAAGAGCGCCGCTGCGAGGGTGAGGGTGGAGCGCGAAAAACGGCGAGTCGAGGCGGCCTAGCCATCACCCTTCAGGCAGGGCTTCCCTGTCGCCGGATCAAGTTCGCCTGGCTCTGAAAGAATGCGGACAAGCAAGGCGGGGGGCGGCGGCGCCGTCCGGCGTTCGAAATCGCCGCCGACTAACCGCGAAACTCCAGTTTTTTGCATTACCATATGCGTAAGGCCGAGCTTGCGCGCGCCGAAAACCTTGAGAACGCACAGGGGCCTATCATCGATTTTTACTCGTTCCGTTTTGAAGGCGAGAGCGCCAGCTTCAACATCCCGAATGTTTCGAACAGCGGCGGCGGCTCGCTCTGCGCTCCAGCCACTGAGCCTGAGTTGAAAGCGAGCCCTGTTTACACTGAGGGCGTCTGTGAAAATGGGTCCCGCATCGGCAATCGCGAGACGGGCGATGATTTTCGCCTCGGCATATTGCCCATCACGACTGAAGTCGGTTGCCGCAAGATTGACGAGCACCGCCGCACACAGAGCGCCGATCGCGAGGCTCCTCCGCCCACGCCTCCATGCCGCCGCGATCGCCACGCCGACGATCAGGAACGCGGCGTATGTCAGGAGCGGATAATAGCGGGGCGCTGAAAGATTGAATACGAGCGGCGACAAGAGCGCCGACAACAACGCCGCCGTTCCGAACGCTCTAATGGTCGCCGCCGCTGTTGCTGAATTGAGAGCTTTTTCTCTCCGCAAATAGGCCGCGCCAGCGGCGGCGAGCGCCAACATCGGCGTCGTCGCCGGCGTCGTCGCAAGGTATCGGGCTCCGCGAGCGATCCGAGCCGTCAATCGCGCGCGTTCTGACGTCATCGCGTCATTGACGCCGATGTCACGATGGCCGAGGTCGATCTTGTAACGATAAAGCGGGTCGCCCGCGGCGAGCGCATAGATCGCCATCTCCACGGCGATTACGGCGCCAAAGCCAGCCGCGACGAGGGCTAGCGAACGCAAGACTTCGCGGCGTTCGACCAGGATCAGAAGACTGAAGGTCGCCAAAAGCAGACTCGACTGTTCTCGTACCGTCCAGCTGAGTCCGGCGGCGAAGCCGGCGGCCAAAAGAAATTTCCAGCGCCCGGTCGCGTCTCCCGCCACGACAAAGAGCCAGACAGCGAGAATGGCGAAGAACGCCTCCGCGCCGTAAACGTCAAGCTCGAGCGGGCGTGCGACAAAGAAAGCCGAAGTCGCGATAAGGGCGCTTGAAAGCAGCGCGGCAAGCGGTCCAAGATAACGACGGGCGAAGACCCAGCTCACCGCGACGGTAAGCGCGGCGTAAATCAGATTGGGCAGCGTCGCTGTCAATTCGCCCGGCCCCAACAAGGCGAATGAACCCGCGATCGGCAGCACAAATAGGTGGCGGAGCGCCCAATGCGTGTCGCCCAGATAGGCGCCGTCGCCCCAACGCAGCGCCGCCTCGATATAACGTTCAGCGTCACCAGGGCCGAGACCGCGCCAATAGGCGGCGACGCCCACGCCAAAAACCGCCGCGAGCGTCACAGGCGCGAGCAAGCCCCGCTCACGTAAGCGCGTCATTCGACCGCCGCCGGCGCGCGCGCCGCAAGGGCCGCGCCGCCCCTTCCGCGGGACAAATGGAACCGAAGCATGCAGGCCAGGAAGGTCGCGCTGCTGTAGAGATAATAGAGCTGATGAAACATAAAGGCCCGGAACGAGAACCAGGCGCCTCGCTCTCGAAAGAAGAACGCGATCAGGGGCGCGTTCAGCGCCACCAACGCCAGAGTCATGGCGGAGGACAAAAGTGCGCTCGACATAGTGATCCCGCTGGCAAGCAAGATTGCAGCAGACACAACCCACAGCCAGGCGGCGGCGGCTTTCAGCCTTTCGGAGCGGGACACATTCAGGTCGTCATTGACCCCGCGGCCGGCGAGAATGAGGTTCGACCATGGGACAGCGCGATGAAAAATGTCCGTGCGGATCACGTCAACGAGAGTCCAGCGCTTGAGGTGCGTGCCGAGGAGATCATGCGAAAGCCTGATCTTCCATCCCGCTATCCGCAATCGGTAGCCAAGCTCCACATCTTCAACGGCCGGCCGGCCGAAACGCGCCTCTTCGAATCCGCCCACCTCTAGAAAAGCGGCGCGCCGGACGGCGCCGCAACCGGACCAGAACGAATCTGAATTCGCCTTGGCGCGCTGGTGATAGAAGCGGTGCACAAGATTCTTGTAGGTTGAAGCGAAGTTTTTCTCTGGCGGAAGGTTGTCATAGGACCCGAACACGGCGCCGATGGAATCTTCCGCAAGCGCGGCGCGTATCTTGTCCGGTCCGCAAGGGTGCGCGACGACGTCGGCGTCGACAAACCACAAAATGTCACCCGATGATTGCCGTACGCCGAAATTTCTAGCGGCGCCGGGGCCGGCGTTCTTGTTTAACGCAAGAACAGTCGCGCCAAGGCGACGGGCGGCTTCCTGCGTCGATGGCTCGCCCGAGGCGTCATCGACGACAATTACTTCGCTGACGGCGCCTCGCTCGCGCAAGGCGATCAGCGGCGGCAA
>DNZB01000314.1:1483-7349 GCA_003506635.1 Parvularcula sp. | reverse complement strand
AAGCGCGCGCGCTGCGGCGTCATGGACGGGCTTCTCAACCAATTCGCCGTCGAGGAGCGCGACGCCCCCGCCAGCGGCGGCAAAGGCAGCGGCGATTTTTTCGGCCTTCGACAGCTCCGCGGCTGTCGGCGAGAACAACCTGTTAATCGTCTCAACCTGGGCCGGATGGATGCAGGCGCGCCCGCCGAACCCAAGGTCGCGGACACGCCGCGTTTCGGCCTCAAGCCCGGCGTTGTCAGCAGCGTTGAGATAAGGCGCATCGACGGCGCCGCATCCGGCCGCCGCAGTCGCCGCCACGATTGCCGCGCGGATGTGATAGAGCGCGTCCCATCCCATTTTTGCGCCTGTCGCCGCCGCGTAGTCGACGCCGCCCAGCATGACGCCCCCCGAAGGCGCCGCGGCGGCTGCGATATCGGCGAGCGCTGGGAGCGCGTCTGGCCCCTCAACGAGCGGCCAAAGCGGGGGGCAGCGTTCGCCAAGCGCGGCACGGAGACGATGGAGATCGCCGCCCGACACTGTTTTTGGCGTCATGATGAATGTTGGCTTCGCCGCGCTGTCGGCGAAGGCGATCACGTCGCGAAAGCCTTCAAGGGTCGATAGAGCGTTAATCCGAAAACCAACCGCGCAAGCGTCATGGGCCATCGTCAGAAATTCGAGCGTCGCCCTGCGCGCGGCGTCCTTGTCTTTTGGCGCGACTGCGTCTTCGAGATCGATGCAAACAGCGTCAGCGCCGGATGCGACGGCCTTTGCGAATCGGTCCGGCCGCGATCCGGGAACGAACAACAAGGAGCGAAAGGCGCGCATTTCGGCCTCCGGGATTCTCGTTCCCGAGACCTATCGGCGGATGCGGCGGCGGTCAAACGCACGGGGCGTCGCCGCCGAACCCTGCCTCGTGCATGATGCGTCAGATCCGCCTTCCGGCGAGCAGACAAGCTTCGCGGACCCTGCTCCGGACGGCGCCTAGCCCTTATTGCCGCGCTGTATCGCAAACGCCGCGAACACAGCGACAAGCGCGCCGGCGAGGCCGAACCAGGTCAGCGCATATTCAAGGTGCCGGTTCGAGAATTCGACGCGGGTAAGTCCTCCCCTCGGCCATTGCGCCGCGCTCTCGCGCCCGAAACTGTCGATGTAATAGGCTGGTACGTCGAGGCCGTGCGCGGCGGCGAGGATCGCCGGATCGCGCGTGAAGTACAAGTTGTCAGCAGGCTGATCGCGCGGCGCGAGCGCGCGCTCGAACCCGCGCCTGACTTCCGCGCTTCTGAAAAGTCCTTCAACGCGCAGTTCGCCCGGCGGTCCAGCCTTCGCCGCATCGCTGGCGCTGTCTTGCGGGGCGAATCCACGATTGACATAGACCACGCCGGCGCGAGTTTCGAACGGCGTAAATACCCAAGCGCCCGCCTTACCGTCGTGTGCGCCGAAAACCAGCGCCGCCGCGGCGTTCTGAAAAGCGCCGCCGGCGAAGACCGGCTGATATTCAAGATCTTCGCCCGCGGCCGCGCGGCGGAGCGCCTCGTCGAGCGGTATCGGCGCGGCGGCGAGACGCGCCTCGGTCTTCGCGATCAACGCCTCCTTCCAGTTGAGACGTTGCAGCTGCCACGCGCCGAGAGAACAAAGGACCGCCAGCGCCGCGAACGCCGCCGCCGTGAGCGCAGGCCGGAACCGAAAGGTCATTCCTGCAGGCGGCCTTCTTCTGCCTTGTGCTTGAATTGAAGCGCGACCAGCGTCGCCTTGAACGGCCGCAACAGAGCAAGCGTCAACAGCACTGTGGCGCCGCCGGCAAAGGCGAAGGCGACCGGGATCGAAGCAAACCAGACAAATCGCGCGATGAACGCCACGGCGACCGCAATCGGCCCCACAAGAAACATCACGAACACCGCCGGGCCGTCACCGGAATCGGCGGCCTTGAAATCGAGCGCGCAAGTCGAGCAGCGCTCGTTCAAGCCCAGAAATGATTTGAAGAGCGGACCTTGGCCGCAGCGCGGGCACTTTCCGCCAAGCCCCGCGGCAAGCGTTGAAACGGGCGGATAGCCGCTCATGGCGCCGGCGACAGCTTCAGCAGGCTGTCGGACGTCGCCGCGCCGTCGCGATAGGCGCCCGCCGCCATGACAGCCGCTTCAGGCTTCAGCGCCTTGCAGGTGGAGCCGCCTTCTTCTTGCGCGATGAGGCCGTCGCGCTTCATTCGATCGCGCAGGTCAGACGGCAGCTCCTCGCACCATATCATGACGAGTTTCATCGTCCCGGCGTTCATCTGTCCCCAGAAATATCGGAAACCCTCGCCGTCGTCTTCGGCGAATTGGACGACATAGTCGGAACCGCCGATCGCGTGAAAACGCACGATTAGGGGTTCTTCGTCCTGCGCCAGAAACTCATAGGCGCCGTCATCGCGCAGAGTCAGGTCAAGTGACTGGCAATCGGCGTCTT
This sequence comes from Parvularcula sp., assembly GCA_003506635.1. GTDB lineage: Bacteria > Pseudomonadota > Alphaproteobacteria > Caulobacterales > Parvularculaceae > Amphiplicatus. The sequence continues at coordinate 4,928 of DNZB01000314.1, read as the reverse complement.
CTTCCAAAGGCTCGGCGCACGCCAGATAGCGGCCGGCCGCAAGCGGCGCATCCGCGCCGGTAACGGCGTCAAACAGCGGCTCATCGGATACAAGACAACCGGCGAGCGCGAGCGCCGCGGCCAGCAACGCAGAAATTCTGAGGCGTCCCATAAACCGACCCCCACTTTGTTGCGGGCCGGATTCCGGCCCCTTAACTCAGCAATCCCTGATTGCCGAGCACGTAGATGAACGCGAACAGGAACAGCCAGACGACATCGACGAAATGCCAATACCACGCCGCCGCTTCAAACCCGAAATGACGGTCAGCCGTGAAGTGCCCGGCGAGCGCCCGGAAGAGGCAGACCGTCAGGAAAATAGTGCCGATGATGACATGCAGGCCGTGGAAACCGGTCGCCATGAAGAACGAGGCGCCATAAATGCCGCCGCCTGAAAACTTGAACATGCCAAGCGTAAGCGCTTCCCGGTACTCGACGAATTGCAGGAAGGTGAAGAACGCCCCCAGAACGATCGTCAGGATCAGACCCTGCACAAGGCCCTTCTGATCGTTGTGCTGCACCGCGTGGTGCGCCCAAGTCACCGTCGTTCCTGAGAGCAGAAGGATCAGCGTGTTGATGAGCGGCAAGCCCCAGGCGCCGAGCGGCTCTACGCCGGTCGGCGGCCAGACGCCGCCGGTGAAATGCTGGCGCGCATCATTACCGAGGAACGCGGGGTCGCCGTTGAGGTTCGTCATTTGCGCGCCGTCCGCGAGTGCGACCGGGTCGCCCGCGCCCGGAAACAGCGCAGCGCCGAAGAACGCCCAGAACCACGCCGCGAAGAACATCACCTCCGACGCGATGAAAAGAACCATGCCATAGCGCAGGCCAAGACGAACGACCGTCGAGGTATTTTCGCCCTTAAGACTTTCCATGATGACGTCGCGCCACCAGCCCATCATTGTTACAAGGACGCCAGCAAGCCCGAGAAGGAATAGCCAGTTGCCGGAGAGCGCGAAGGACGGCGTTCCGTCGGGGCGCGGCGCACCCAGGGCGAGGCCCGGCTCGTTCGGGCCCGAATGCATCCATGCCACCGCGCCGATCATCATGACGGCGGCGGCGAGCGATCCGGCGATCGGCCACGCGCTCGGGTTGACGAGATGATATTCGTGCTTGACCTCAGCGCCGGCCATGGATCGCCCTCTCTATCCGAAGTTCGGCGTCTATAGACCTCTGCGCCACCCTCTTCCAAGCCCCGGGCGGGCTGGCGCGCTGCGACAAAAGCCCCGCTTGTTCAGTGTTTTTCCCACCGCATCAGGCAGAAATGCGGGACGCGGCGATAGCGGGCGATCCTCTCCGCGCCGCCGCCCTGGGGTTCGGGTTCGTCGAAATGGCGAAGGCCGAAGCCGGCGGCGTGGAACGCCTTGAAATAAAAGCTCAAAGGCCGATGCCAGTTAAGAATGCGGATGCCCTTCCACGCCACCTCAATGGCGCGGGTATCGAGATAATCGTCGAAGCTGTAGCGGAGCTTGCCGAAGAGGTTGCGCCGCCAGCCGTCCGGCTCGCCGGCGGTCGTAAAGCCGTTGATATGGGCGATGACGCCCATGCCGCCGGGCTTGAGAACGCGCGCCATTTCGGAGATCGCCAGTTCCGCCTCGGCGATGTCGATGAGCGCGAGATAGCTGATGGCAAGGTCGAACGAAGCGTCTGGAAAATCGAGCGCCTCGGCGCGCCCGATCCGGTAATCGCCTGCGGGATCGCGGCGCCTGGCATCCTCGATCAGTGCGCGGGTCGGATCGACGCCGACAGCGTCAACGCCCGCTTCCCTCAGTAAGCGGCAGAACCGTCCCTCGCCGCAGCCGATGTCGATCGCGTTTTCGGGAGCCGCTTTCAGCGCCTCGGCGCGCATCGGCGCATCGAGCACGAATTCGCGGCCCCAGTCGCCGTTCGCCCCCATCGAGGCGATCCAGGCGGACGCCGACTGATCCCAGCCCTTGTCCATCGTTGCAAGGCGTCAGTTGACAGGCGCGGACGGCGCCGCCGCGACGACTGTTTCGTCATCCCACAGGAAAAATGTGTAGGAGAGCGTGATCGTCTGCACGTCGTCGAGGCCGCGGTCATCGGCGATCGCCGGGTCGATGAAAAAGGTCACCGGCATCGAGGCTTCCTCGCCCGGCTTCAAGGTCTGCTCGGTGAAGCAGAAACATTCGATCTTCTTGAAATACCGCCCCGCCTTCGCCGGCTGCACGTTGAACGTCGCGCGGCCCGTAATGGGGCGGTCCGTGAGGTTTTTCGCTGCGTAAAACGCAAGGCCGGTCTCGCCGACATGAAGCGTTTCGCTCACCTGTTCCGGCTTGAACGTCCAGGGCAGGCCCTCGTTGACCGTCGCGTCGAAGCGGACGGCGATGGTTCGCTCGAGCACGCGGCCGGCGGGCGCTTCGGCCCGCTTTGTCGCGCCGCCCCAGCCGGTGATCTGGCAGAATGCGCGATAGAGCGGAACCGAAGCGAAGGAGAGCGCGACCATGCCGGCGACGGCGGCGAGGGCCGTCATCGCGGTCTTGCGGTTCTTCCTTCCCAGTCCAGCCGTCACGTCCGGCCCCAGATGTCGCCGCCGATCTTGAGGATCGTCACCGCGTAGACCGTCAGTATAAAGAGCGTTAGCCCAAGCGCGATCATCCGGCTGCGCGCCTTGCGGTTCTTCTCGGCTGGCGCCGGCGCGCCGTCGTCGTCAGGCGCGCGCATAAAGCGTCCAGATATCTTCAGCAAGGAGCGCCGCGAAGAGCGCAAAAAGATAGAGGATCGAGAAAGCGAAGAGCTGCTTCGCTTCCTCCTTCGCGCGGGGCGCCGATTTCAGGACGCGCCACGCCATCATCAACAGCCCGGCGCCGAACGCGCTCGAAATCGAAAGATAGGCATAGCCGCCGAAACCCGCTGCGAACGGCGCCAAACCCGCCAGCACGAGCAGAACAGCGTAGGCGAAAATCTGCTTCTTCGTCGAAGCCTCGCCCGCGACGTTCGGCATCATCGGCACGCCGGCGCGGGCGTAGTCGCTTTCCCGATAGAGCGCGAGCGCCCAGAAATGCGGCGGCGTCCACAGGAAGATGATGGCGAAAAGGATCCACGCCTCAACCGGCGCCGTTCCCGTCACCGCCGCCCAGGCGACGACCGGGGGAAGCGCGCCGGCCGCGCCGCCGATGACGATGTTCTGCGGCGTCGACCGCTTCAGCCACATCGAATAGACGACGACGTAAAAGAAGATCGTGAAGGCGAGCCAGAACGCCGCCATATAGTTCGACGCAAGCGCAAGAAGCGCGACCGAAAGGCCGCTGAGGATAAGGCCGAACCCCGCCGCTTCCGGCGCCGGCACATGGCCTTGCGGAATGGGACGCCCCGCCGTGCGCGCCATTTCCGCGTCAATATCGGCGTCCCACCACATGTTGAGCGCGCCCGAGGCCCCGGCGCCGACCGCGAT
>DNZB01000314.1:404-1148 GCA_003506635.1 Parvularcula sp. | reverse complement strand
CCGACAAGCGCCGTAAAGACGACAAGCGACATTACGCGCGGCTTCAAAAGCGCGAAATAATGGCCGGGACTGGCAGCCGCAGATGCCGGAAGGACTTCACTCACGGGGCGGCTTATGCCCCATGCCATTCCGCCTTTCAAATGCAACAGAGCCGCAGGCGGCCGGCCGTCGCCGGCGGCCGGAATCAACCCCGGTTCAGGGCAGATTTGACGCCGAAGACGAGGAAGATCAGCACCATGAAGGCGATGAACCAGGCGAGCAGCGTTCCCGCTTCCATCCCATAGAATTGCGACCAGCTCTGATTAAGCTGGCCGGCGGCGCGGCTGCCGGTTTGCGCTGCGACCGATCCGGCGTCGGAAGCGACCGGCCCGCGCATCACGCCGCGGATGAACCCTCCGAGCGCGAAGATGACGAGCGCAAGCAGCGTCATCGATCCGATCTGCGTTCCCCGCTGCATCATGAAAGCGGCGATGGCGACCGCGCCAAGCGCGATGGCAAGCCCGATCAGGTCCCCGCTTGTGAAGATCGACCGGAATACGCTGATGACGTCGCTGAGAATCGTTTCGAGCATTCGCCCCTCCAAAGGCTCTGAAAAAGCCGGGCAGCCCCGCCCGGCGACCACCGCGAAGGTTAACGGGATTTCGCCAAGGGGGCCAGCCCGCTGAAAAGGCGCCTTTTGGCGCCGTGCGCTGCGCGAATTTTCGGCCCTTTATGCGGGGTGCAGCCGCAAAATGCGGACTATCC
>DNZB01000314.1:0-134 GCA_003506635.1 Parvularcula sp. | reverse complement strand
CCGGCGGCTTTTAGGCGCCTTTTCTTCAAGGTCGGAACCCCTCCCGCCGGGGCCCGGGGTTTTTTCAAAAACCCGCAAGACCTGACCTTTGCGTTCGCGCAATCGGCAAGATGGCGCTGACGCGGGGTCGCCGC
>DNZB01000154.1:9826-9948 GCA_003506635.1 Parvularcula sp. | reverse complement strand
GAGCTTGTGATTTCCGTCTTCGGGATCGAGGCGCATGCGTTGACCGCGATTTCGATCCTCCTCTTCATCGGCGCGATGGGGAAGTCGGCCCAGTTCCTTCTCCACACCTGGCTGCCCGACGC
>DNZB01000154.1:9230-9562 GCA_003506635.1 Parvularcula sp. | reverse complement strand
GACGCGATGGAAGGCCCGACGCCGGTCTCCGCGCTTATCCACGCCGCGACCATGGTGACCGCCGGCGTCTTCCTCGTCTGCCGCTGTTCGATCTTTTACGAAAGCGCGCCGGACGCCGCCGCGCTCGTCACCTTTGTCGGCGCGACGACGGCCTTTTTCGCGGCGACCGTCGGCCTCTTGCAGGACGACATCAAGAAGATCGTCGCCTATTCGACCTGTTCGCAGCTCGGCTACATGTTCTTCGCGGCGGGCGTCGGCGCTTATGACGCGGCGATGTTCCACCTCTTCACGCACGCCTTCTTCAAGGCGCTGTTGTTCCTCGGCTCCGGCGC
>DNZB01000154.1:6547-8903 GCA_003506635.1 Parvularcula sp. | reverse complement strand
CGCTCCTTCCGGCGACGCACGCGATGATGGTCATCGGCACGATCGCCATCACCGGCGTCGGCGTTCCGGGCTGGCATCCTTTCGGTTCGCCGGTCGGGGCGGCGGGCTTCGTGTCCAAAGACGCGATTCTTGAGGCGGCCTGGGCGGCGGGCGAAGCCGGGCGTGCATTTGGAAATTACGCATTCTGGCTCGGCCTGATCGCGGCGGTCTTCACGGCGTTTTATTCCTGGCGCCTGATCTTCCTAACCTTCTGGGGGCCGAGCCGCGTGCCGGAGGAAGTCAGAAAGCACCCGCACAGCGTGCCGACCATCATGCTGGCGACGCTCGCTCCGCTCGCGATCGGCGCCTTGTTCGGGGGCATGGCGTTCTACAAGGACTTCGTCGGTCCGAATGCGAACAAATTCTGGAACGGCGCGCTTTATACGGCGTCAGCTGCGGAGCACGGCGCGGCGGCGCATGGCGACGATCATGGCGCGGCGGCCGGGGAGTCGCATGGCGAGGGCGCCGCGAAAGCAGCGCACGATGAAGAACATCACGTTCCGGTCTGGGTTCTTTGGGCGCCGTTCATCGCAATGGCCGCCGGCGCGTCGGCGGCGGGCTTCCAGTATCTCAATGGCGATCCCCTGAAGCCTGGCGTGTTGCGCCCCGGCGGGATGATCTACGGCTTCCTGAAGAACAAATGGTACTTTGACGAGATTTACGACTTCCTGCTGGTCAAGCCCGCGCTCTGGTTCGGCAGGTTCTTGTGGACCGAAGGCGACGGCAAGACGATCGACGGCGTCGGGCCGGACGGCGTCGCCGGCGCGATCGCGCAAGGGGCGAGGCGCATCGTCAAGGTGCAGTCGGGGTATATGTATCACTACGCTTTCGTGATGCTCGTCGGCATCGCCGCGCTCGTCACCTTCATCGTCGTCAGGGCGGGAGGCGGCCAGTGAACGATGTCGCCGCACAAAGCCTCGCCGGGCAGCCCTGGCTGTCGCTCCTTACATTCCTGCCGCTTGTCGGCGCGCTCGCGATCGCCATTCGGCAGATCACGGCCAAGCGCGAGGCGAACGGCGCGATCAGCGAGGGCGAGCAATCGCAGATCGACACGATCTCGCGCCGCCTCGCGATGCTGTTCACCGGCGGCGCGTTCTTCCTCTCGGTCTTCATCGCCGTAGCGTATTACGATCCGACGCTCGGCGGCTATCAACTCGTCGAGAGCGCGCCCTGGCTCGGCGGCGGCGTCGGCTACAAGATGGGCGTCGACGGGATCTCGATCCTGTTCGTGCTTCTCACGACGTTCATCATGCCGATTTGCATCGCCGCCTCGGGAGCGATCGAGAAGCGCGTGCCGGAATATATGGCGGCGTTCCTCATCATGGAGACCTTGATCATCGGCGTCTTCTGCGCGCTCGATCTCGTCGTCTTTTACCTCTTCTTCGAGGCGAGCCTCATACCGATGTTCCTCATCATCGGGGTCTGGGGCTCGAAAGGAACGAAAACGCTCGGCGGCGTTCAAATGCCAAGCCGCGTTTACGCGGCGATCAAATTCTTTCTGTTCACGTTGCTCGGCTCGATCCTGATGCTCGTCGCGATCCTGTGGATGTGGAGCTTCGCCGGCACGACCGACGTGCCGGCGCTCCAGCAGACGGTGTTTCCGGCGGGCGCGCAGAAGTGGTTGTGGGTCGCGTTTTTCGCGTCCTTCGCGGTCAAGATGCCGATGTGGCCGGTGCATACCTGGCTTCCGGACGCGCACGTCCAGGCGCCGACGGCGGGCTCGGTTATCCTCGCCGCCATTCTTCTGAAAATGGGCGGCTACGGCTTTCTGCGCTTTTCGCTGCCGATGTTTCCGCTTGCAAGCGCGGAGTTCGCGCCCTTCGTCTACGCGCTGTCGATCGTCGCGATCATCTACACCTCGCTCGTAGCGCTGGCGCAGGAAGACATGAAGAAGCTGATCGCCTATTCCTCCGTCGCCCATATGGGCTTTGTGACGATGGGCATCTTCAGCGCCACGACTCAAGGTCTCGAGGGGGCGCTCTTCCAGATGCTCAGCCACGGCTTCATTTCGGGCGCGCTCTTCCTTTGCGTCGGCGTTCTTTATGACCGAATCCATACGCGCGAGATCGCGGCCTATGGCGGGCTGGTCCACCGGATGCCTTTCTACGCTTTTCTGTTTCTCTTCTTCACGATGGGCAATGTCGGCCTGCCCGGCGTTTCCGGCTTCATCGGGGAATTCCTGACGATGGCGGGGGCGTTCAAGGTCAATTCATGGATCGCGTTCTTCGCCGCCTTCGGGGTCATCCTTTCCGCCGCTTATGCGCTGCGCCTTTACCGACAGGTGATGTACGGCGACCTGACCAAGCAAAACCTGATG
>DNZB01000154.1:0-6208 GCA_003506635.1 Parvularcula sp. | reverse complement strand
GGCGTTTATCCCAAGCCCGCGCTCGACATTTTCGCGCCGTCGGTTGAACTGCTTCTTCAGAATTTCGATGCGGCGGTTTCCGCCGGGGCTGCGCGCTGATGCCGATCCTCTCCGATCTCAGCTACATGATCCCGGAGCTGATGCTGGCGGTCGGGGCGATGGCGCTCCTCATCGCCGGCGTCTTCATGGGCGATAAATCGGCGCGCCTCATCTCAACGGCGTCGATCGCGCTCCTCATCGCGACGCTGCTCGTCGTCGCGGCGATGAGCGGCTGGCCGGAGCGTGATGTTTTCGGCGGCGCCTTCCGCATCGACGCTTTCTCGACATTCGTGAAATTGCTCATCCTCGCAGCGGCCGCGCTCGCGATTCTGATGTCCGATAAATATCTCGCGGGAGAACAACTCGGACGCTTCGAATATCCGGTGCTGATCGTCCTTGCGGCGACCGGCATGCTGCTGATGGCGTCGGCGAACGACCTGATTTCGCTTTACATGGGGGTCGAGACGCAGAGCCTTGCGCTCTACATCCTCGCCGCCTTCCATCGCGACAGCCGCCGCTCGACGGAAGCCGGCCTTAAGTATTTCGTGCTCGGCGCCTTGTCGTCCTGTCTTCTTCTCTACGGCGCATCGCTTGTCTACGGCTTCACCGGCGCGACGCAGTTCGACGCGATCGCCAGCGTCAGCGCTGAAGCCGGGAAGAATGTCGGCTTCGTCATCGGCCTCGTCTTCCTGATCTCGGGGCTCGCCTTCAAGGTTTCGGCGGCCCCGTTTCACATGTGGACGCCGGACGTTTACGAGGGCGCGCCGACGCCGGTGACGGCGTTCTTCGCCGCCGCGCCGAAGCTCGCCGCGATGGCCCTTTTCGCGCGCGCGATGATCGCGCCCTTCGCCGGCGTCGCCGACCAGTGGACGCCGATCATCGCCATTCTCGCCGTCGCCTCGATGGCGGTCGGCGCCTTCTCGGCGATCGTGCAGACGAACATCAAGCGGCTGATGGCCTATTCCTCGATCGGCCATATGGGCTTTGCGCTGATCGGCCTTGCGGCTGGAACGGCGCAAGGGGTAAGGGCGACGCTCATCTACATGGCGATTTATGTCGTGATGACGATCGGGACCTTCGCCTGCATTCTCCTGATGCGCCGGCGCGGCGGCATGACCGAGACGGTCGACGATCTCGCAGGCCTTTCAAAAACCAATCCCGGCCTTTCGCTCATCATGACGGTGCTGTTCTTCTCGCTCGCCGGGGTGCCTCCTATGGCGGGCTTCTTCGGCAAGTTTTTCGTGTTCCAGGCGGCGATCGAGGCGGAGATGATCTGGGTCGCGGTCGCGGGGGCGGTGCTCAGCGTCGTCGCGGCCTATTATTATCTCCGCGTCATCTGGATCATGTGGTTCAACGAACCCGCGCCGGTTTTTGAACGCGAACAGGGTTCGCGGCTCGGCGTCACCGCGTTCGTTTCGGCGCTTCTCATCTTGCCGGTGCTCCCGGCCTTGATGGGCCCGCTCGCGAGCGCGGCGGAACGCGCGGCCGCCGCGCTATTCTGACGTGACGGGGCCGCGCAAGCTCTCTCGCATCGAGGTTTTCCCGACCCTTGATTCAACGAGCCTTGAGGCCAAGCGCCGCGCAGCGCTCGGCGAGGCTGGGCCGCTCTGGATCATCGCGCTGAAGCAGACTGCGGGTTATGGCCGCCGCGGTTCCGAATGGCTTCAGGAAGAAGGCGACATCGCCGCAACCTTTCTGTTCCGCGCCCAGGCGCCGGCGGAACGCCTGCCGCAATTATCGTTCGTCGCGGCGCTCGCGCTCACCGAGGCGATCGCGCGCTTTGCGCCGCGCGCGCCGCTGGCGCTCAAATGGCCGAACGACGTCCTCGCGAACGGCGCCAAGCTCGCGGGGCTTCTCCTTGAACTGGTGGACGCGGGGCCGCTTGTCGCGCTGGGGGCCGGGGTCAATATCGTGTCGGCGCCGAAGGGCGTCGCCTACCCGACAGCCCGGCTGATTGATTTCATGCGCGAACCGCCGCCGGCGCCGCGCGCCTTTGTCGAGGCGCTCGATGAAACCTTCGAATTTCGCCGACGCCAATGGGCGAACGAAGGCTTCGCCCCGATCCGCGCCGACTGGCTTGACCGCGCGGCCGGGCGGGGACAACGCTTGCGCGTCAATACGCCGGCGGGCGCGGTCGAGGGCGTCTTCGAGGACCTCGATCTTTCCGGCGCTCTCATACTAAACTCAGACGGCGAACGGCGCGCCGTCGCCGCAGGGGCGGTGGCGCCGCCGCCAGCCCGGAGCCATTGATGCTGATCGCCATCGACGTCGGCAATACGAATTCGGTGATCGCCCTTTACGACGGCGACGCGCCGGTCATGCAGTGGCGCATTTCGACCTCATCGACGCGCACGGCGGATGAATACGCCGCCTGGCTGTCGCAGATGATGGCGATGAACGGCTACCGGCTCGACCAGATCACAGGCTGCATTCTTTCAAACGTCGTGCCGCAATCGCTGTTTCACTTCCGCAATCTGTCGCGGCGTTATTTCAACACCGAACCATTTGTCGTCACCGCCGCGACGATCCCGGGCGTCGAAGTCCGCATCCCGAAACCGTCGGAGGCGGGCGCCGACCGGCTCGTCAATGCGGTCGGGGCCTTCATGACTTACGGCGGGCCATGCGTCGTGGTCGACAGCGGCACGGCGACGAATTTCGACATGGTCGGCAAAGACGGCGGCTTCGAAGGCGGCATCATTTCACCCGGCGTCAATCTGTCGATGCAGGCGCTTCACGACGCCGCTGCGCAATTGCCGCGCGTCGCGATCGAGCGCCCGGCCCGCGTCATCGGCAAGGACACTGTCGGCGCCATGCAGTCGGGCGTCTTCTGGGGCTATATCAGCCTCATCGAGGGCCTCGTCGCCCGCATCAAGGCGGAATATCCCGAGCCCTTGAAGGTCGTCGCCACGGGCGGCGTCGTCTCGCTGTTCGAGGGCGCGACGGAATGCATCGATCACTTCGACGCCGACCTTACGATCAAGGGGCTTCACGAAATCTGGAAACGCATGAAGGGCAAACGCTGATGGCGAAAGACGAACTCGTCTTCCTCCCTCTCGGCGGCTCCGGCGAAATCGGCATGAACATGAACCTTTACGGGTTCGGCCCGCCGAACGCGCGCAAATGGATCATGATCGATTGCGGCGTGATGTTCGGCGATCTCGCGACGCCGGGCATCGAGCTTATCTGTCCTGATCCGACCTTCATCATGGAGGAGCGCGGCGATCTCCTCGCCCTCATCCTGACGCACGGGCATGAGGATCATATCGGCGCGGTAGGGCTTCTCGCGCCGGATTTCAAATGCCCGGTCTATGCGACGGCGTTCACCGCGAAACTGATCGACAGCAAGATCGAGGAACGCGGAGCAAAGCTTGATGTCACGGTGATTGATCTCGGCGCAAGGCTGAAGATCGGGCCCTTTGACATCGAATTCGTCACGCTCACCCACTCGATCCCGGAGCCGAACGGCGTCATCATCAGGACGCCGCTCGGGACCGTGCTTCATACAGGCGACTGGAAAATCGATCCCGAACCGACGCTGGGGCCCGTCACGGATTCCCCGCGCCTCAGGGCCATCGGCGACGAGGGCGTCCTCGCCATGGTCTGCGACTCGACGAACGTCCTTTCAAAGGGCGAGTCCGGCTCCGAAATGCGCGTCAAGGAGAGCCTCACAGAACTCATCGCCGCTGAGGAGGGCCGTGTCGCGGTCACGACCTTCGCCTCGAACGTCGCGCGCGTCGTCTCGGTCTGCGAAGCGGCGTACGTCGCAAATCGATCCGTCTGCCTTCTCGGGCGCTCGATGCTCCGCATCGTCGGCGCCGCGCGGGAGGTCGGGTTGCTTCCTGAGGGGATCAATTTTGTCGAGCCCGCCGAGGCCGGCTTCCTGCCCCGCGAACATGTTCTCTATCTCTGCACCGGCAGCCAGGGGGAGCCGCGCGCCGCGCTCGCCCGCATCGCCCGGGACGATCACCGCGATCTCGTCCTCGCCGAAGGCGACACCGTCATTTTCTCGTCGAAAATCATCCCCGGCAACGAACGCGGCATATTCGAGCTGATCAATGATCTCGTCGAACTCGGCGTCAAGGTCATTACGGAGAAGGACGCCTTCACCCATGTCTCCGGACATCCGAACAAGGACGAATTGAAGAAGATGTATGAGTGGGTGCGGCCGCGATACGCCGTGCCCGTGCATGGCGAGGCGCGCCACCTTGAGGCGCACGCCGATTTCGCGCTGACGCTCGGCGTCAAGGACGCGATCGCGCCGCGCAACGGCGACGTCATCCGCCTGGCGCCCGGCGAACCGGAAGTGATCGACGAGGTTCCGGCGGGGCGCTGGATGCTCGATGGCGAACTCCTGCTGCCGGAAGGATCGGGCCCGATGCGCGAACGGCGCAAGCTCGGCTTTGCGGGCGCCGTCACGGTCGCTGTCGCGATTGACGAACATGGCGACCTCGCGGCGGGACCCGCTGTCGCCATCGCCGGCGCGCCGAAGGAGGCGCCGGGAATCGACGACGTCGGCGCCGTCGTCGCTGAAAAGGCGCAAGCCGCCGTTCGCGGCCTTTCGAAGAAACAGCGGCTTGACGACGAAGCGGTGGAACTCGCGGTGACGCGCGCGGTGCGCACGGTGATGACCGACCTCTGGGGCAAGCGCCCGGGCGCCGCCGTCCTCATCCAGAGGGTCTGAAGCGAATGGGACCGGTCCAGATCGTCATCATATTCGTGCTCGTCTGGTGGTGCGTGTTCTTCGCGGTTCTGCCGATGGGGATCAAAGGGCGCTGGGAATCGCAGGGCGACGGCGTCGCAGGGGCTGATCCCGGCGCGCCGGCGGACCCGGATCTCAAACGCAAGGCGATCCTTGCGACGTGCGTCGCGGCGGCGCTGACCGCGGTCATCGCCGTCATCATCGCAAGCCGCGCCGTCAAGTTCGGCGCATAGCACGCGCTTGATCCGGCGCGCGGGCTCACTTAGCAGTCGCATGACCCTGCGTAGAAGCGTCCTCCCCGGGGCGAGCCATGTCCGATCAGGCTTTGCGCGACGATCCTGACGACGGCCCCCGCGCGCCGGACGAGGGTCCGCGCGCGGATCAATCGACGCTCGCGGACCAGTTTGTCGGTCCGCTGTCGGAAGCGATTGAGGCCGGCGACATCGGCCGCATCAACGCGGTTATCGACGAGCTGCACCCTGCGGACCTCGCCGACGTCATCGCGCTATTGCATGAAGACGACCGGCTGAAGCTCATCAAGCTCCTCGGCGGCGCGCTCCCCGCCGAAGTGCTGCCCGAGCTTGATCCCAATCTCACCGAAGAAGTCGTGACGGCGATGCGGCCGGAGGCGGTCGCCGACGCTGTCGCCGAACTCGACACCGACGACGCCGCATTCATTCTTGAAGAACTCGACGACGACAAGCGCGCCGAGATCCTCGCCAAGGCGCCGGTCGTCGATCGCCTTGCGCTCAACCAGGCTTTCGACTTTGAGGAGGAATCGGCCGGACGTCTCATGCAGCGGGAGGTGTTCGCCGCGCCCGCCTACTGGACGGTCGGCCAGATCATTGACCGGCTGCGCGGGTCAGAGGATTTGCCCGGCCGCTTCTACGAGGTCTTCGTCGTCGATCCGGCGTTCAAGCCGATCGGCGCGGTGCCGCTGTCAACGCTCCTCAAGACCCGGCGCGAGACCGTCATCGCCGACATCATGACGGAAGATCTGACGGTCATCCCGGTCGATATGGACCAGGAGGACGTCGCCTATAAGTTCGAGCAATATAATCTCATTTCCGCGCCGGTCGTCGATGACGCGGAGCGGCTCGTCGGCATGATCACCGTCGATGACGTCGTCGAGATCGTTCACGCCGAAAGCCGGGAGGACATGCTGGCGCTCGGCGGCGTCGAGTCGGACGCGGGTCTCACCGACACCGTCATTGAAACCGTGCGCTCGCGTTTTTCATGGCTCGGCGTCAACCTTGCAACCGCGGTGCTCGCCTCGCTGGTGATCTCGGTTTTTGAAAAGGCGATCGAGCAAGTCGTGGCGCTCGCCGTTTTGATGCCGATCGTGGCGTCGATGGGCGGCAACGCCGGCACGCAAACGCTGACGGTCGCGGTCCGAAGCCTTGCGACGAAAGACCTCACGGCCTCGAACGCGGTCCGCATCATCTGGCGCGAAACGATAGTCGGGGGCCT
>DNZB01000227.1 GCA_003506635.1 Parvularcula sp. | reverse complement strand
CGCATCACGCTCGCGTCGGCGAGGAGCGAGCGGGCGCGCGCGCCCGCTTGCGCCTCGTCCATCGCGGCGGCGATTTCAAAGCCCGCCTCGCGCGTTTCATCCGCATAAGGAAGGCGCGCTTCGGCGACGGCGGGTCGATAATCTCCGCCCTCGTCGATATAGGAAAGCCGCACCGCCGTCGGCAGGTCGCTGTTCTGCGCAAACCGCAGCGTGAAGGCGGGCCCGGCGCCGCCGGAAACGTCCGCCAGCGCGAAATCTTCCGGCGTGAACGCGGCGACGGGCGCGCCCCCGCGCGGGAAGAACGAAAGCCCGCCTTCCCGCTCCGCCATGTCGATCTGGAAAACATCCGCAATCGGATCAATCGCCTGACGCGGGGAGAGCGGCCGGTCGATGACATAGCCGGCGAGCGCGCCGGCGACCGCCGACGCCTCGACCCCCGCCCCGCCGAGCGCCGTCAGCAGCGCGTCAAGCGGGGCGCGCGTCAGGCGCCCGTTCAGCCAGTGCCCGCGCGCCCAGTTCTCCGCATCGCCCCAGATGTCGCCGCGCGCCGGAAAGAACGGAAAGGGGCGCGCGTCGAAGGCGTAGACATAGAGCCGGTCGGCGTCGATCATTCTTCCGCCGTAGACGGACGACAGGGGATTCTTCGCCGGGTCGCGCCAATAGGCGTGGACAGCCTCCAGCGCGCGGCGCTGGATGAGGTCATCGCGCGCGCCGGAGGAAAAAGGCGGCAGCTGCGATTCCGACGACTTCGCGTCGAAAAAGACATTGGGCGCGTTCGCGCCCTTGTCGATCGCGGGAACGCCGATTTCGGTGAAGCGGATCGGCTTCGAACGCGGGACGAACGGCGTCGGCGCGGGGCTGCGCGTCCAGTCCGGCCGGTCGTGATGCGCGTTCTCCCAGAAGCCGCGAATGTCCTTGGCGCGCCAGACGAACGCCTCGCCGTGGACGTCCGTGATCGGGGTTCTCACCTGCGCGGCGCGGTCGGCGTCGCTGGCGTAGAACCAGTCGAAATTTTCTCCGCCCTCGATATTGGCGGCGATATAGGCGCGGTCATGCCGGCTGTTCCAGCCGGCGGCGAGGTCGGCGTGGTCGAAGCCGTCGCGCCAGTCGGACAGGGGCGCGTACTGGTCGATTCCGATGAAGCCGATATTATCATCCGCCCAAAGAGGATCGAGATGGAAATATTTCCCGTCCGCGGCGGTCAACCCCTGCCATTCCGACCAGTCCGCGCCGTAGGAGATCTTGGTCGCCGGGCCGAGGACGGCGCGCACGTCGGCGGCGAGCGCGCGCATCGCCGCGACCGCGACGAAATTTCCAGCGCCGTCGCGGGTTTTGAGGAGGCCGCGCAGCTCCGACCCCAGAAGGAACGCCTCCACCCCGCCGGCGAGCGCGCAAAGATGCGCGTAATGGAGGATCATCCGCCGGAACGACCATTCGGCGGGGCCGTGATAGCCGACGGCGCCGTTCGCAGCGGTGAAATGCGACGGCGCGGCGGTTCCGAAGAACGCGGCGACCTCCGCCGCGGCGGCCGCGCTCTTGTCTGAAACGGGCGTGATGCGTCCGCGCCAGGGAAACGCCGGCTGCGACGGCGCCCCGTCCGGCGCCGAGAGGTTATTCGTGGGCGGAATATCCATCAGGATGAAGGGATGCATCATCACCGCAAGGCCCTTCGCCTTCATCGCCGCTATGGCCTCGACGACGCCCCTGTCGTCCGGCGTGCCGCCGAACGCGGCGCGCCCGCCGATCCGGCTGACGAGGCGCGCGGCCTCGCGCGGGACGCCGCCGCCGCGCCAGGGAGCGGGCATGGTCGACTTGTCCGCGATTTCAACGCCGGGTCTCAGCGCGCAAAGGCCGGCGCGCAGGTCGTCGCCGAACCACGAAACGACGAGCGAGGCCGCGGCGAGATTGGGCGCCGCCGCGAGAAGGCCGGCGAGCGAGGCGGAAAAGTCGGTGACGCCGTCATTGTTGTTGGCGTTTTCAGGCAGCGTCACGCCCTCCCCGGCGTCGCGGGCGACGCGCGTCGTTCCGTACACGAACTCGCCCGAACCCGGGATGACGGTGACGGCCGAAAGCGCGTTTTCGAGCGCATCCGGGTCCGTCTCGCCGAGCGACTTTTCGATCTCGAAGGAAAGCTGCGGGATGCGGTTGCCGAAGTCCTTCAGCGGCAGGTTTTCGAACACGACATAGGCAAGGCCCCGGAAGGCCGGAGCCGCCCCTTCCGTCGCGGCGATGAGATCGTCCGGCGTCTGATCTTCCGTGCCGCGATAGACGCGGACATTGCGCTTCGAGATGTCGAACGGCTTTCCGTCGGCGAAGACGCGCGCGACGCGGTCGATCGGCCCTTCGCACAGGCCGACCGCGAAGGAGAGCGAATAGAGATATTCCCTGACCGTCGTCTTTGACGCGGAAAGGCGCCCGCCCTTGCCGCCGGAGGATTCCGTCGTTTCGGCGAGCGTTTCGCGGAACTGCGCGGCCCAGATGAGCTGGCCCGCAAGGCGCGCGCGCCCGTAAACACGCGGGATTCCGGCCCCTTCCGTCGAGGACTGGATCTGGAAGCTTTCGAGGCGCGGGCCCTCGACCGTACGCTTCCTCGGCCCGAAGATGAGGCGCTCCGCGGCGCCGGCGGCGTAAGCGGCGGCGGTCGACGCGACCGTCCGTGCAAGGAGGGTTCCAAGCCCGGCCTTGCCGGCGGAGGCCGCGGCGGAGCCGGCGGCGGTAAGGATCAGCTGGGCCATTGGGGTGTCCCTAGGATTGCGCAAAAAGAACAGCCGTCGCCCCGGGGCGCGACGAAGTCGCGAACCCGGGGCCCATCTCCAGAATGACCGGCGCGCGCGGCGGCGAGCTTCGGGAGATGGACCCCGGATGCGCCGCTTCGCGTCGCTCCGGGGTGACGGCTATTCCAATGACGCGCGGCGCGCTTTCTGATCACTCTTCCACTCCTGGAAATTCGAACACGCCGGCGATGCGCTCCATCCACCAGCGCGACAGCCAGCCCTCAATGACCGCGCGGCCGGCATAGGCGTGGATGAAGCGGTCATCCCCGGCGGCGATCCCGCAATGCTTCGCCGGGCCGTCCGTCACGATGCGAAAAATGAGGATCTGCGCGGGTTTGATCGATTCATCTCCCCAAATTCCGCTGCCGTCGCCTCGGGGCGCGACGAAGTCGCGAACCCGGGGCCCATCTCCAGAATGACCGGCGCGCGCGGCGGCGCGCCTCGGGAGATGGACCCCGGATGCGCCGCTTTGCGTCGCTCCGGCGCGATGAATTTTCAGTTCCCGCAAATGCCGTCGCGCAGCGCTCAAGAGCGGCTCCTCCGCGCTCCGCCGTTCGTTCCAGTCGGGCGTATAGGGCGGGGGCGCTTCCGGGTCGGCGCCGTGAAGCTCCCGGTAAACGCCGCGGATAAGGCCGAGGCAGTCCGTACCCTGACCTTTCGCGCTCGCCTGATGGACGTAAGGCGTGCCGATCCAGGCGCGGGCGAGCGCGACGACGGCGGCGCGGGCGCAGCCGGGCGCCCCTTCGCCTCCCCCTTGTCGGGAGTCGGACGCATGTGTCCGACGATCCGCAACGCGGTTTCGGGCGGGCGTTGCGACGCCGGTTGCGGGCGCATCGCTCGCGTCGAGGGCCTCCCCCCGCCCGAAAATCGCCAGGGCGACTTTCGGCCTCCCCGCGAGGGGGAGGTGAAGAGGCCCCGCTTGACCTTCCTCCTTCACCGCTTCCCTCCGTCATTCTTTTCCGCCTTCAGCGGATAACTCACCGCGAAATCATCGCCGGGCATCAGGTGAAAGCCTCTGAAATTGACGAGGTTTGAGAATTTCTGCGCGCAGGTTTCGCTGCGCTTGTCGCAGCCCGCCGTCACGATGAAGGCGTCGCCCGCCGCGATCGCGCGGCCGGCCGGGCGCCACAGCGACAGCGCGTCGGCGCTCGCGTTCTTGTCATGCGCCTTGACGTGGCTCAGCGCGCCGGCGTTCGCGCCGCCGGTCCAGAGAAGCGCGCCTTCCGCGAACCAGCCCGGCGCGAACGCTTCAAGCCCGCCGGCGAGGAAGCGCTGATCGTCGAGCACGGCCGTCACTGTCCCCTCGCCGCGAAACGGCGCCGCCGAAAGATCGACGCCGCAGCGCGCATCGCCGAGCACGGCGTCGCAGCCGCGCTGGAAGACGCGGCCCTGGACGCGGTCGAGCGCGTGGCTCGCCCCCCGGATTTCGGCGCGGAACCGTTCGCCCTCGCGCGCGACCTCGCCGATGACGCCGCGCTTCATCAGCGCGCGGGCGGAGACGTCCGCCCAGTTGACGCGCCACATCTCGACCGCCGCGTCGTCATAGCGCCCGGCGGCGAGATCCTCCGCCGACAGGGCGTCGGCGGAAAGGGCGCCGGCGAATTCCGCGTTGTCGACCGAAAGATCGGCGGAGGATTGCAGCGCCCCGGCGTCGGCGCCCGTATCCGGCGCGTAAGTCACGCCGCCGAAGGAAAGCGGGCGATCATGGTCGGTGAAGCCGAGGACGGCGCCGTCCGCCGTTTCGATGCGCCAGCAGGTCGCCAGCGTCGTCGCGTCGCTTGCGATATGCGCCGCGAAGGATGGATCGAAGGCGCGCATCAGAGCAGCACCTCGATCAGCGGGATCGACGGGATGTCGCCGGCGCGGAAGGCCGCAAGATTGATGCGCAGCGCGTCGGAATCAAAACGCGCCGGACAATCGAACAGATAGCCGGCGGCGACAGTCGCGCCGGCCGGCGGCGCGGCGGCGAAGGTCAAGACCCCGGTCGCGTCGTCGACGGTGAAGGCCGCCGTTTCAACGCCGTCGACGCTTGCGCGCACCGTTCCCGCCGCAGGCCTGGCGATGCGGCGGCTGTATTCGGCGGGGCCAGAAACATAGCTCTTCGTCAGCTGAAACGCCCTCGCCCCGCCGTCGCCCTCGCCGATCCGCTGGTCGAACGGGGTGATCGCCTTTCCATAGGACGCGGATTGATGGTCGAACGGATCGCGGAAACGGAAGGCGTGAAGCCGCCCGCGCCGCGCTTCGAAGAAGGCCGTCACCTTTTCGATATCGGCCATCGACTTGACGCCGTAGCCGGCGTTCCAGCTGCGCCGCGACTGCGCCCACAGCGCGTTGCGCTGCTCGCGCCCCGACACAAGCGCGACGATGTCGGTCTTGCGCACCGGGCCGCCTTCGGAGTTCAGGGCGATGTCGAGCGGGAAAAGAACGTCGTGGAAAGGGGTCATCGCGTTTTTCCTTGTGAGTCCCGGCGCAGGGTCCTCCCGTCGCCCCGGACGGCGA
>DNZB01000146.1:3566-4264 GCA_003506635.1 Parvularcula sp. | reverse complement strand
ATCGGGATCGTCGGCGTCAACGGATCGGGCAAGTCGACCCTTCTTCGGATCATGGCCGGCATCGACAAGGAGTTTTCCGGCGAGGCCTATCCGGCCGACGGCGCCAAGGTCGGATTCCTGCCGCAGGAGCCGCAGCTCGATAACTCGAAAACGGTATTTGAAAATGTGATGGAGGGCCTTGGTCCCATCAAGGCGAAAATCGACGCTTTCAACGCGGTCTCGGCGGAGATGGCGGAGAATTACTCCGACGAACTGATGGAGAAGATGGCGACGCTCCAGGAGGAGATCGACGCCGCTGACGGTTGGGACATCGACAGCAAGATCGAAATGGCGATGGAGGCGCTGCGCTGTCCGCCGGGCGACTGGAAAGTTGACAAGCTGTCAGGCGGCGAAAAGCGCCGCGTGGCGCTTGCGCGCCTCCTCCTTTCGGCGCCGGACCTTCTGCTGCTCGACGAGCCGACGAACCATCTCGATGCAGAATCGGTGGCATGGCTTGAGAATTACCTGCGCGAATACAAAGGCGCGGTCATCATCGTCACCCATGACCGCTATTTCCTCGACAAGGTCACGGGCTGGGTGCTCGAGCTCGATCGCGGCCGCGGCATTCCGCATGAAGGCAATTATTCATCGTGGCTTGAAGCCAAGCGCAAGCGCCTCGAACAGGAGGAACGCGAAGAGCAGAACCGCAAGAAGACGCT
>DNZB01000146.1:3044-3239 GCA_003506635.1 Parvularcula sp. | reverse complement strand
GCGCGCATCAACGCCTATGAGGACCTGCTGGCGAAAGCGGGCAAGGAAGACATCAATTTCGCGCAAATCCAGATCCCGCCTGGGCCGCGCCTCGGCGGCGTCGTCATTGAGGCGGACAATCTAAAAAAGGCGTTTGGCGACAAGCTTCTCATCGACGGGCTCTCGTTCAAGCTGCCGCCGGGCGGCATCGTCGGC
>DNZB01000146.1:2366-2806 GCA_003506635.1 Parvularcula sp. | reverse complement strand
GGCGGCATCGTCGGCGTCATCGGGCCGAACGGCGCCGGCAAAACGACATTGTTTCGGATGCTGACGGATCAGGAAAAGCCGGACGGCGGGACGTTGCGTATCGGCGAGACAGTGAAGATCGGCTATGTCGATCAAAGCCGCGACGATCTTTCTCCGAACAAAAACGTCTGGGAGGAGATTTCCGGCGGGCTCGACGTCATCAAGCTCGGCGCCCGGGAGATGCCTAGCCGCGCCTATGTCGGATGGTTCAATTTCAAGGGCGGCGACCAGCAAAAGAAAGTCGGCAACCTGTCAGGCGGGGAACGCAACCGCGTCCAGCTCGCCAAGATGCTGACGGAAGGCGCTAACCTTCTCCTCCTCGACGAACCGACCAACGATCTCGACGTCGATACGCTGCGCGAGCTTGAGCGCGCGCTCGAAGACTTCGCCGGCTGCGCCGT
>DNZB01000146.1:1277-2057 GCA_003506635.1 Parvularcula sp. | reverse complement strand
GCGACCCACATCCTCGCCTTCGAAGGCGACAGCCATGTCGAATGGTTCGAAGGAAACTTCGCCGCCTATATGGAAGACAAGAAGCGGCGCCTTGGTCCTGATGCCGACACGCCGCGGCGCCTGAAATACAAGCCGCTGACGCGATAACGATCGCGCGCCCGCCGACCGGGCGGACGCAAATTCCAAAGAGGGCGACATGAGCGATCATCTGGTCGTAATCCAGGAACCTCAAACCCCGGGCGCCTTTCACGACTTGGCGTGGGCATGTCCGCGCGCCGACCTCTGCGACAGCTTTTCCGGCCGTCGTCCACGATCCATGCTGCAGGGGCGGTGGCGTTTCGAAGGCGTCGACTATTTCTTCGCCTATCCCGTCAGCCGCGATTCAGGCTTCGCCACCTTCCAGCCGATGAGCCAATTCGGGCTTTATACCTGCAACGAAACGCTGCGATTCTGGGACGACGGCGAATATCCGGAGATCGCCGAAAAGCACAATCACACGGTGCTTTGCTTCGTGGCGGAAATTTCGAGGGCCTTGCGCAGGCTGTCGCCGCCGGAAGAGATTTTCGCGGCCGCTTGCGCGCAGCGTCGATCTGAATTCGAAAATTGAAGCCTATAGCGGCGTGCGCAAAACCGCGTACAATTCTTGCGGCTCGCCGCTCTGCCGCGGCGTCAAATCCGGGGTCTCCATGCGCCTTCTCGTCGCCATTCTCGCCTTCGCCGCTGCGCCGGCCCTCGCTTCGCCGACCTATGTCACCGCCGCGCGGATGATCGATCCGGCGA
>DNZB01000146.1:0-918 GCA_003506635.1 Parvularcula sp. | reverse complement strand
GCGACGGTTGTCGATCTCGGCGACCGCACGATCCTGCCGGGTCTTATCGACATGCACACCCATCTGATCGGCGACGCTTCGCTCGGCGGCTACAATTCACTTGGGCAGGCGCGGGACAGCGCGGCGATTTTCGGGGTCGCCAACGCGAGGAAGACGCTGGAGGCGGGTTTCACCACCGTCCGCGACGTCGGCAATCATGGTTTCGGCGACGTGGCGCTGCGCGATGCGGTGAACGACGGCGTCGTGCCTGGCCCGCGCATTTTCGCCGCCGGGCCGCCGGTCGGGATCATCGGCGGGCATTGCTCTGATAACAATCTTCAGCCGCACGATGCGGAGTCGGTCGGGGAGGGAACGGCGACCGGGCCGTGGGAGATGCGCGCCAAAGTCCGCCGCAACATCAAATTCGGCGTCGATCTCATTAAAACCTGTTCGACGGGCGGCGTTTTTTCCAAGGGAACGACGCCGGGCGCTGAACAGAACACGGTGGAGGAGATCGCCGCGATCGTCGCCGAGGCGCACCAGCGCGGCCTTAAAGTCGCCAGCCATGCGCACGGCAATGAAGGGATCAAGAACGCCATCCGCGCCGGCGTCGATACGATCGAACACGCGAGCTACCTTGATGACGAGGCGATCCGCATGGCGAAGTCAAAAGGCGTTTACCTCGCCATGGACATTTACAATACGGAGTACACGCAATCCGAGGGGCGCAAGAACGGCGCGCTGGAGGAGTCCTTGCGTAAAGATGCCGAGATCGCCGAAATCCAACGCGAGAGTTTCCGTGCAGCGGTCAAGGCGGGAGCGAAAGTCGTCTACGGCACCGACAGCGGCGTCTATCCGCACGGCGACAACGCCAAGCAGTTCTTCTGGATGGTGAAGTACGGCATGACGCCGGCTGAGGCGATCCGCTCGGCGACGACG
>DNZB01000138.1:3203-3433 GCA_003506635.1 Parvularcula sp. | reverse complement strand
GTCGTCATGGACTGGCGCGCCAACCCCCGCGCCGCGGCGCTGAAGCCGGCGATCGTCATCACCGACGACAAAGGCAAGGCGCTGAAACTCGAAACGGGCGGGGAAGCGCGCTACCAGCTTCCCGTCGACGCCATTCTCTCGGTTGAAGACGGCGACGTCATCCGCGTCGGCGACGCGCTTGCGCGTATTCCGACGGAAGGCGCCAAAACGCGCGACATCACCGGCGGTCT
>DNZB01000138.1:0-2954 GCA_003506635.1 Parvularcula sp. | reverse complement strand
GGCGGTCTGCCGCGCGTCGCGGAACTCTTTGAAGCGCGCCGACCGAAAGATCACGCGATCATCGCCGAAGCCGACGGCAAGGTCGAATTCGGCCGCGACTACAAGAACAAGCGCCGCATCCGGATCGTGCCGACGGACAAGAACCTTGAGCCGATTGAATATCTGGTGCCGAAGGGCAAGCACATTTCGGTGCAGGAAGGCGACTTCATCGCGAAAGGCGAGTTCCTGATCGACGGCAACCCGGCGCCGCACGACATTCTCCAGATCCTCGGCATCGAGGCGCTGGCGAATTACCTGATCAACGAGATTCAGGAAGTCTATCGCCTGCAGGGCGTGCCGATCAATGACAAGCATATCGAAGTCATCGTGCGCCAGATGCTGCAAAAGATCGAAGTCTCCGATCCGGGCGACTCGCTGCTCCTGAAGGAGGAGCAGATCGACAAGATCGAGTTCGAAGAGATGAACGCGCGTCTTGAAGATCAGGGCAAGCGGCCCGCCAGGGGCGCGCCGGTCCTTCTCGGCATCACCAAGGCTAGCTTGCAGACGCGCTCCTTCATCTCGGCGGCGTCCTTCCAGGAAACGACGCGCGTCCTCACCGACGCTGCCGTCAACGGCAAGGTCGACAATCTTGAAGGCCTCAAAGAGAACGTCATCGTCGGCCGCCTCATCCCGGCGGGCACCGGCGGCATGATGTCCCGCCACCAGGTCGAGGCCGAACGCCGCGACCAGGCGATGATCGACGAGCGCGAGCGGCGCGCCGCGACGCAAGCGATCGCTGCCCCGGTGGAAGAGCAGCCGCAGGCCGCTCAATAGCCTCTGTTCGCCGGACGGCTTCCTTTGAAGCCGTCCGGCGCCTGCAGGAAAGTCTTGCGCCATGTCCGATAGCGTCACGCTTTGCGGCGACCACAGTCAGGCGGAGACTGACGCGCAACTTTCGAAGCTCGCGCGGATGATCAGCGACGCGCGTGCGATCGGATGCGAAGCGGCGCTGAAGAAGCACGACCACAATGTCGAATACCTGACGGACGCGCGCCGCGCACGTTATCTCGAGATTGTCGCCCTCAGACAAGATGAGGACGTGCTCGAGATCGGCGCCAGCATGGGGCAGCATTCGCGCTTGATCGCGAAGCAATGCCGAAGGCTCGACGCCGTCGAAGTCGTGGCGGCGCAAGCGGAGTTCGCCAATCTCTGGTGCGAGCAGTCCGGCGCGCGCAATGTGCGGGTCCTGGCTGGCGGCGCGACCGGGAATCTACCCTTTGACGATGCGTCCTACGATGTCGTCATCATGAATTATGTTCTCGAATGGTGCGCCGGCCGGGATTCGGCGGACCCCCGCGCCTTTCACGCGCGCTTGCTGGCGGACGTCTTCCGGGTTCTGAAACCGGGCGGGCGGTTTTTCGTATCAACGAAGAACCGGTTTGGTCTGCGCCTTCTTCTCGGCAGCGTTGATGAGCACCTTGGCATCCGGTTCGGCAGCGCCTTGCCGCGGCCGGTCGCTCGTTATTTCGCCAGCCGGAAGCCGCGCGCTATTCCGTTCGGCTATTTGCATTCGCGCTCGGGTCTTGAAGTCCTGCTGCGCGAGGCGGGGTTCTCGACGATCGAGGCTTATATCAGTTTTCCAGACGCCCGGCGCCCGGAATTTATCGTTCCGTTCGATCGCGCGGGCGCCGCGACGCTTCGCGCCCTCGGCGGTGACGGCTTTACGCTGAAAGATCGCTTGTTCAAAGCGCTGCCTTTTGGCGCCCAGAAGCATGTTGCGACATCGCATACAATGATCGCACGACGGTCCGTTTGAGCGCTGAATGAGCGATGCGCCGCCGCTGCCTGAAATCGCCGCGCTCGCGTCCGGCAAGCTCGGCCGGCCGCTGCGGATCGCCGAAGCGCTTCGCGGCCCGGACTTCAAGAGCGACGTGGCGGATGCGACCTGCGCCTATGTCATGCGCGGCGACGCTCCGGGCGATGCGTTTGTCGTGGTGCTTTCAAACCCGGCGTTTCCCGATTCGGTCGCCCGCGCGGCGCAAAAGGCCGCCGGCGCAGCGGCGGCGCTTCCCGCAGATCTTTCGCGTCGCGTCCTGACGCCGGTTCTCGCTGACCGCGTCGGGACGCGAAGTTTCGCCGTCTATCCGATGCTGACGCCGGTGTCCAAACGCCGGTTGATCGAGAAATTGCAGAAAATGCATCTTGAAGGACCGGTGTCCGGCTGGCTCACTGCTGTCGGCCTGGCGAGCCGGTCCAAGGTCGCCGACCAGGCCGTATTTGACGCACGCTTTGCCGCCCCGCTCGACTATCTCGTACAGGAAGAATCCTTGCCCGACTTCGTCCGGCGCGAGGCGGCCTTGCTCCGCGACACGCTCAGCGACCGGGACGGGCGTTTCTTCACGGTGCTTCAGCACGGCGACTTCTGGCTGGGCAACATTTTGTTGCGACGCGCCCGTATCGCGAGCGCTGATTTTGCGGTGATCGACTGGGGCGGCAGCGACCTTCAGGGCCACGGGTTCATCGATCTGATGCGTTATCTCGACTCGACGTCAAGGGATCCGCGGCGGATGATGCGCCACATGCGGCGCTACTGCGCTGCGCTTGGCGTGCCGGCGGAAAGCCTGCGGCTGCATGTGCTGTGCAGCCTTGGGGCGCTCGGATTGCGCCGCAACAAATTTCCGATGCCGCGGTTCGCCGCCAATGCGGCGCGGTTCACGACCATGGCGAGTTCCCTCGGCGAGGCCCTGGCGAGGGGTGATTGAGCGATCATGCCCGCCGGACAGGTTTTGGGTCGCGAGCGCCGAAGCGGCTTCCAGACGGCCTGGCGACGTCGCAACCGGAAGCGGCTGGAGATGGCGATTTGCAAACCCCGCCGCAGGGCGCCCCACAAATTGGCCGCGGATCACGGCCGGCTCCTCGCGGTCCCAAAAACGATTAAAAAAAGGCCGGCCACGCTATTGACCCACCCGATTCGC
>DNZB01000166.1:6068-6680 GCA_003506635.1 Parvularcula sp. | reverse complement strand
GTCGAGATAGGCGGCGCGCGCGCTGGCGACGGCCTTTTCGAGACTGGTGAACTCCGAAGCGCTTTTTTCGAGGAGCGCCAGCGCATCCTTCGCCTTGGCGAAGAATTCGGGAAGGGTTGATGGCGCGACGCCATGTTTGCGCGCGGCGGCGCGCAGGGTGAACAAGCGGTCCTCGGCGCGTTCAAGCGCGCCCTCGTCGAGACCGAGACGCTCGGCCGCATCTTCGACCGCGCTTCTTGCTTCGATAAGCTCGGACAGCGCCCGGTCGATCCGGTCGAGGGCGTTCGACAGAGGATTGGCCTCGCCCGGAAACGCCGCCGAGGCGCGGGTCAGGCGCCGCGACGCCGCCGACAATTTCCCTTCGAGTCCGTCTTCGGAAACCAGCGCGGCGGCGGCGCTGAGATCCTCGGCGATTTTCTGGGCCGCCATCATTTCGGCGCGCGCCCCGGCGAGCTTTTCTTCTTCGTCCGCCTGCGGATCAAGGTCGGCAAGCTCCTTGACGACATGGCGAAGGTAATCCGCCTCGCGCTCCGCCGCGTCTTTCGCGCGGCGGCGTTCGTCGAGCGCGGCTTGCGTCTGTCGCAGCGCCTCCCATGCTTTCGCGACAGCGGC
>DNZB01000166.1:0-5699 GCA_003506635.1 Parvularcula sp. | reverse complement strand
ATGAGCGTTTCGCCGACCGCGCGCAAAAGCGCGACGGAGGCCGGCTGGTCGTTGATGAACGCGCGGCTTTTCCCGTCCGCCGACTGCACGCGCTTCAAGATCACCTGATCGTCGCCAGCGTCGAGGCCGTTGTCGCGCAGCATCGCCCATACCGGGTGATCGCCGTTCGGTTCGAAAGCCGCCGCTACAACGCCGCGGGACGCGCCGCGCCGGACGC
This sequence comes from Parvularcula sp., assembly GCA_003506635.1. Lineage (GTDB taxonomy): Bacteria > Pseudomonadota > Alphaproteobacteria > Caulobacterales > Parvularculaceae > Amphiplicatus. The sequence continues at coordinate 5,482 of DNZB01000166.1, read as the reverse complement.
CGCCGCGCCCCGGTCGCCCGCCCGCTGCAAGGCCGAGCGCTTCGAGCAAGATGGATTTTCCCGCCCCCGTCTCGCCGGTGAGCGCCGTCAGCCCGTCGCCGAGCGTCAGCGACAGCCGCTCGATCAGCAGGAAGTCTTCAATGTGAAGCGCGGTCAGCATCCCGGCTCCGAGAAGGCGCCCGCCGCCGCGTCACTGCGGTTGCTGGCCGGGCGTCGACAGCGGATTGTCGAGCGAGTCGCCGAACGGGTCATCGGAGGGGGGTTCGACGACCGGGCGCGGGGCTTCCTTGACGCCCTTGTCGGCGTTCTTTTTTTCGCGCTTTTCAAGCTCGCGCACTTCCCTGGCCGAACGAGTCGGCTTCGATCCGGGCTCAAGAAGACCGTTCCTGCGAATCAATCTGTAGGCGTCCTCGTACCAGACGGAGCCCGGGTAATTGTGCCCGAGCACGGCCGCGGCCTGGCGCGCTTCCTCGACAAGGCCGATCTGCAAATTCGCTTCCGTGAGGCGGTAGAGCGCTTCTTCCGTGTGCCCCGTGGTCTGATAATTGTTGATGACCGTCCGGTAGCGGTTGATCGCCGCTATGTGCTTTCCCTGCCGCTGATAGTAGCGGCCGATATCAAGCTCCTTGCCCGCAAGGTGATCGAGCGTCAGGTCGAGTTTCAGCCGCGCATCGCGCGCATATTCCGTCTGCGGAAAACGGCGGATGACGTCGTTCAACGCCTGCACCGCATTGTTGGTGAAATCCTGATCGCGGCCGACATCGCGGATCTGTTCGTAATTGCACATCGCCTTCAGGTAATAGGCGTAGGGCGCGTCCTTGTTCCCGGGGTGCAGCGAGATGAACTGGTCGAGCGCCTCGATCGATTCGTCGTAGTCATTCTGGCGGTAATGCGCGAACGCCTTCATCAGCGTGGCGCGGCGCGCCCAGGGCGAATAGGGATGCTGGCGCTCGACCTCGCCGAAAAGCTCGACCGCGTCGTCATAGCGCTTGCGCTCCATCGCGCGCGCCGCGTCCTGGTAGATCTGTTCGACGGGCCGTTCGACATAGGCGAATCGCTGCTTCTTCTTCGCTGAAGACCCGCACGCGCCGAGCGCGACAGCAGCCAGCGCGGCGAGAACGATCGACAAAACCTTGACGCGGTTCGACATCACCAAAATCACTCCCTGGGGGGCGAAGCCCCTCGAACGCGCGGCACCCTAGAGCGCCGGGCGGAAAAGTGGAAACCGGTTTTCGGCCAAAACGGCGCGAAAACCAACGGATGAGAGCGGCGGGGGCGATTTCCAAATCACGACCGCCGCTCTATACGCCGTCAGCGGCGATGGGAAGCGCCGGCAGGCGCCCCTTGCGCGACCCTTCAAACCTTTGATTGCGGCCGCTTTCCGGCGTCTTTATGCGCGCACGCGCACCGGGCTTTCAGCCGCGGGGCCGCGCGCGACGCCATCGCCGCCGAGCGCGGCGAGGAAGCGCGCGTTGATATCATGACCCGGCCGCTCGGCGATCACCCGCCCGATGACCGGCGCGCCGGCGAGCCGAAGATCGCCGATCAGGTCGAGCGCTTTATGGAGCGCGAATTCCAGAGGATCGCGAAGGCCTGACGGGTTCAGCACCGCTGCGCCGTCGACGACGACGGCGTTATCGAAGGAACCGCCAAGGCTGAGACCGCTGGCGCGCAGGCGCTCGATATCCTCGCGCCGGCAGAAGGTGCGCGCGCGCGCGACGCGGCGGACATCAGCCGGATCGTCAAGATCGAGCACCACGCGTTGTGCGCCGATCGCGGTTTCGGCGAAGTCGATGGCGACATCAAGGATGCGGCCGTCAAAGGGCTCGGCGCGGATGATGCGGCCGTCGCCTGCGTCAAGCGTCACTGGCGCGAGAATGCGAATTTCCTCGCGCGGGGCGCCAAGCGTCCGAACGCCCGCCGACGCCAGCAATTCAAGCCAAGGCGCGGCGCTGCCGTCGAGCGCCGGAAGCTCCGGCCCGTCGATTTCGACCAGGATGTTGTCGATCCCCGCAAGGGCGATGGCCGCCATCAGATGCTCGACCGTCGCGACGCGCGCCGCGCCTTCGCCGAGGCCGGTATTGAAGCGGGAATTGCTGACGGCGTCCGCCGCCGCTGCGACCGCTGGCGCGCCGGCGCGCTGGAAGATGACGCCCTGCCCCGCTCGCGCCGGACGCAGGCGCACATGCGCGGTCACGCCTGAATGAAGCCCGACGCCGTCAATCAGGGCGTCCCGCGCCACCGTCGTCTGCTGCGCATACCGCATACGGAAAGACCCTGCGCCAGCCGGCACTTCCGGACAAATAACGCATTATTTCAGGGTGTTGCCCGAGTATCTTGCGGCAGAACCTGGCGAAACCAGCAGGCCTGGCGCTCTATCCCCTTTTCAAGAAAGGAAGGAGCGCAAGCGGCGGCAAAAGCCTAGCTGATCTTCTTCTTCCGCAGGAAGGATGGAATCTCGAGCTCGCCGTCGTCATCCTCGCCGAACAGGTCGCCGTGCTGCGATTTGGTGGCGCGGATCGCCGGTTCTTGCGCCGTGGCGCGCGGCTCCTCCGCCTTCGGGCCATTGAGCGACTTTAGAAGATCGAGCGCGGCGGCGGAGGTGCGCTGAAGCTCTTCGGCGGCTTCGCGGAACGGATTGCGCTGCGCGACGCGGCCGTGGTCGGCGTCCGTCGCGGGGCGCGGCGCGGGCATCGCGGCCGGCGACACCGTCTGCACCGGGGCGGCGGGCGCGGCGGGCTTCGGCGCAGGCGATAAGGACGCCGCTTCCGCCGGGCCTTCCGTCAGCATACGGCGGATCCGCTCGTGCACGTCGCCGACGGGATTGGCCTGCGGCGCGGCCGGCGCCGCGGCTTGCGCCAGCGGATGTCCGCCGATGCTCGTGCTGATGATCGGGGGCAGCGTCACGCGCGGCGCCGGCGCGTCGGGGCCTTGCGCGGACTCGCGCCACGGACGCGCGATCGCCTGCGCCGCCGGGCGCTGCTGATAGCCATGAACGTCGCGCGGGATCGCCTCGATCCCCGTTGCGACGACGGAGACGCGGACGCGCCCTTCAAGATCCTGATTGAAGGTCGAACCGACGATGATATTGGCGTCGGGATCAACCTCGGCGCGGATGCGATTCGCCGCTTCGTCGACTTCAAAGAGCTTCATGTCCATCGAGCCGGTGATGTTGATGAGGACGCCTTTGGCGCCCTTCATCGACACCTCGTCAAGGAGCGGGTTGGAGATCGCCGCTTCCGCCGCCTGGATGGCGCGCTTGTCGCCCGAGGCCTCGCCCGTTCCCATCATCGCCTTGCCCATTTCGCGCATGACGGTGCGGACGTCGTTGAAGTCGAGATTGATGAGGCCCGGCATGACCATCAGGTCGGTGATGCCGCGAACGCCGGAATGGAGAACCTGGTCGGCGAGCGCGAAGGCTTCAGCGAAGGTCGTGCGTTCCGTCGCGATCGAGAAAAGGTTCTGGTTTGGAATGATGAGCAGCGTGTCGACATGCTGCTGCAGCGCCTCGATCCCGGCGAGCGCGATCTTCATCCGCCGCGCGCCTTCGAAGTGGAAGGGCTTCGTGACCACGCCGACCGTGAGGATGTCGCGATCTTTGGCCGCCTTGGCGATGACGGGGGCCGCGCCGGTGCCGGTGCCCCCGCCCATGCCGGCGGTGATGAACAGCATGTGCGAGCCGCCGACCTGCTCAAGGATTTCATCAAGCGTTTCTTCCGCCGCCGCGCGGCCGATTTCCGGGAGCGACCCCGCGCCGAGCCCTTGCGTCGTGTGCGCGCCGAGCTGGATGCGGCATGCGGCCTTCGACCCGCCAAGCGCTTGCGCATCCGTGTTGGCGACGACGAACTCGACGCCCTCAAGGCCGCTATCGACCATGTTGTTGACCGCGTTGCCGCCCGCGCCGCCGACCCCGATGACGGAGATGCGCGGCTTGAGTTCGGTGAGTTCCGGCACGCTGAGATTGAGTGGCATCGAAGGCTCCGCCCCAAGGATGGTTAAGCTGACGTTAAAACTTCGTTCAGAACCCTTACCAAATGGTTAACGCGGCGATGCGCGCACCCCGGCTGCGGGCCCGTTTCATTCGTTAATTGAAGTGTTCGCGCGCGCTGTCATCCGGAAAAATCGGAGGACGCGAAGAAATTCGGCGCCGGAAGCTGGGCCTATGGGGGCCGGGCTTAAGGGACAGGGGCCGGCGGCGCTTCGCAGCCGCGCTCGGCCATCAACGCGTTCAAGCGCTCGTTCCGAAGGTTCAGCGCTTCGGTTTCTTTCTTGAAGGTCCCTTGCGTGTCGAGGAAGAGCGGTGAAGTCACCAGAAAGCCGGCGTTGTTGCGGCCGGATTCTTTCTTCTCTCCTTGAAGTTCGGCGAGACGTTTCCGGTTGTTATCATATTCGCCTTGCAGATGGTCGCACGACAGCCGCGCGTCGAGCGCGGATTCGGTGAGGACCGGCTTTGCGACCCGCCCCCCGCACCCCGCCGCCAGCAGGACAGCCGCCGCCGTTAACCAGCATTTCGTTCGCATCTGCATTCCCCCCGTCTCACTTCGTCCGTTCACCCTTGCGCGCAATGCAACTTATTCTATAGAAGCGCCGGGGGATCGTCATTATCAGTATGAGGGGAAATCGATGAAAGTTTGGCTTTTCGCCGCCGCGTCCTTGTCGCTGGCGGCGTGCGCCTCGGCCTCAAAGCCGGGAGCGATGGTCGCACAACTGACGGATGCGACGATCATTCGCGAGGATTCGTCAATCCGTTCCGCGTTCACTGTCGGAACCGTGACCGGCGGCAAGGAAACAAGCCCGCTGTGGAAATCGAACGTTTCAAGCGATGACTTCGCGGAAGCGCTGCGCCAGTCCCTCGCCGGACATGCGCTGCTGGCCTCCAGCGACGGTAAGTATGTGGTCGATGCGGAGCTTGTTCAGGTGAAGCAGCCCGTGCTCGGCGGCTTCAACATGACCGTCACTTCGACGGTGAAGTACAAAGTCACTGAAGCCGCGACATCGACCGTCGTTCTCGACGAGGAAGTCGTCAACGAATACACCGCGAAAATGGGCGACGCCTTCGTCGGCGTTGAACGCCTTCGCCTCGCCAATGAAGGCTCGATGAAGGGCAATATCGGCCAATTCATCGAAGCGCTCGTCACGAAGATGGACGCAGCCGCGGTCCCAATGATCGACAGCGCGGTGGAAGAAGCGGCGCCGCAATCCTGACCCGCAAGATTTCGCCAATTGGAAAACGCCCGCTTCATGCGGGCGTTTTTTTTGTTCTAAAAATTCGCCTTCAGCCACTGGCCGGCGGCGCCGATGAGGCCGCGGCCGGCGCCGAGCGTCGCTTGCATGCGCGGGCGCGCGGTCGCGCGGCGGTGTTCGGATTTCAGCCGCGCTGCGTGGCGCAAGACGCCGAAGGCGACCGCGAATTGCGGCGCCGTCGCTGCTTCCGGCGCGCCGGAAAGCGGCGCGGGCCTGCCAAGGCGCGTCTTGACGCCGA
>DNZB01000254.1:2495-4516 GCA_003506635.1 Parvularcula sp. | reverse complement strand
CTTCGCGCGCCTTCTCGCTTACAGCCCGACAATCACGAAGCGCTGTCGGACGCGGCCTCATCGCGCTGGAGCGCGGCGAGCGGGCTTCCTCTTCGGCCGCAACGCCATCGCCGGGGCGATCAGCGTCCACACGGCGCGCCCCAAGCTCGACGCTTACGAGGGTTACGCCGAACTCGACGTCGCCGAACGCGGCCGCATCGTCGGCGAGGCGGCGCTTAATCTTCCGCTTACGGATAAACTCGCGGTTCGCCTCGCCGGTTACGGCGGCAAGGAAAACGGCTATGTCGACAACGCGTTCGATCTCGCCGCCGACCGCCTTGTCGCCTTCCGCAAAGGGGCGGGACGCTTTTCCGCGCTCTACGAGGACGGCGGCTTTCAGGGCTTCCTGACGCTTGAATATGAAAAGCGCAACCAGTCGCCGGCGGTCTACCGTGCGACGGAGCTGGGCGATTCCTACGATGCGCTCGTCTCGATCTTCGGTCTGACGCTCGGCGGGAACGGCCGCGATATCGACAGCGATCTCGGCTTCGGCGAGGCGGACGATTCGACGATTTTCAGCGCGGGGCTTGAACTCAATTTCGACATCGGCGGAGCGACGATCACATCGCTGACAGGCTTTAAGGACCACGACTATTTCTACGCGGAAGATTTCGACGGCACGCCGCTGCGCATCAACGATTACCGGCAGGACCAGACCGGGGAATATTTCGAGCAGGAGGTGCGCGTCGTCTCCGACGCCGACGGCCCGTTCTCGTGGTACGCCGGCGCCTCCTTCTACAACGAGCAGATCGACGTCCTCTTCGGCCAGGGCCAGGACGAGGAAGTCTATTGCCAGTATTATTACGGCCTTTCGTGCTCGGATTATTTCGCGGGCGGGGGCTACGCCTTCACGCCCTCGCCGGTCGGTCTTGTCGAGGAGAACGCCGTTCGCGGCCGCTATCACGGTTGGGCGGGCTATGTTGACGCCACCTACGCCTTCTCGGAAAAATTCGACATCGGCGCGGGGCTTCGCTATTCGCGAGACACCAAGAAATTCGGGATTCAGGGACTTGCGCCCGTCAGCCAGCTCGGCAACGCCTTCGCGCTCGGCTTCAACTCGACTGACTTCCTCACCGCCAAGGACGACTGGGACGCGCTGACGCCGCGCTTCATCGCGCGTTATCGCCCGGACGACGACTGGCTCATCTTCGCCAGCGCGACGCGCGGCTTCAAGGCCGGCGGCTTCGGCAGCTTCACGATCGTGCCGGATTCCATCCCATTCTCGCCTGACGGCGTCGATGTGGCGCCCGGCGACGCCTTCCCCGATCCGTTCGACCCGGAAAAAGCGTGGTCTTACGAGGTCGGGACGAAGGGATCGCTCTTCGGCGGCCGCACGAAGGTCGACGCCAATGTCTATTATTATACGTACAAGGATCTTCAGTCGAACGTGCCGGGCGTCGGCGGGGGCATCGTCGTCGACAATGTCGGGCGCGTGAAGGGTTGGGGCGCCGAAGGGCAGGTGAGGACCGCGCTGACCGATTATTTCGACCTGCTTCTTAACGGCGCCTATCACAATTCCGACGTGACCGAGGCCCAGGCGCTCTGCGACGATACGCTCGACTGCGAGGGCAACCCGCTCGCCGCAGCCCCGCGCTTTTCGGGCGCTGCGGTTTTGAATTTTACGGCGCCCCTTGGCGCGGGCGCCGTGCGCTCCAGTCTTGAAGCCTTCGGCCAGACCGAGACCTTCGGCGGGCTCCGGCGCCTCGCGGAGGCGCGCAGCGACGGCTACATCGATCTTTCGGCTCGCCTCGGCTATGAGTCGGAAAAGGGCTGGACGATTTTCGGCTATGTCGAGAACCTGACCAACTCGCTCTACTATACCGGGGCGGAAGAAGGCGGCGGCCCCATTCCGGCGCATTTCATCGGCCCGTCGCGCCCGCGCACTTTTGGCGTGCGCGTCAGCTACGAATTCGGCGGTTAGAGCGCCGGGCGGAAAAGTGGACACCGGTTTTCCGCCAAAACGGCGCGACCACCAAGGGACT
>DNZB01000254.1:0-2203 GCA_003506635.1 Parvularcula sp. | reverse complement strand
CACGCCCGACGATCTAGCGCGCCGTTTTTCCTTTCCCGGGCGGCGGGGAAGGGCTCGCTGGCGTATTGCGGGCGTAAGGACCAGTCGCGCGCCGCCCCCGCTCTCTCCGTCGCTCCGGGGTCGATCGCCCTCTCCCGGTTGCTGCGGCATCTTGACGATCAGGCTGGATGCTCGCCGTCCCGCGCGGCCTCACCGTCCTTATGCGCGCCAGGGCTGAGCCATGCCGCCGCGAGCAGACGCCCGGCGGAGAAGGAGACGGCGTGCGGGGAAGATTGGCCGTCGCCTTCGCCTTTCACGCTTGCCCGAACACGCGCGCGAAGATCGCTTCGACATGTTTCGTATGATGCGCGTCGTCGAATAGCGCGTCGATCTCGGCGGGCGAGAGTTTCGCCAAGACGTCCGCGTCTTTCCTGAGTTTGTCGATGAACCGGCCCTCGCCGCGCCAGGCCGGCATCGCGTTGCGCTGGACGAGCGCATAAGCGTCCTCCCGGCTCGCGCCCTTCTGCGTCAGCGCGAGGAGGACGCGCTGCGAGTGAACGAGGCCGCCGAGGCGGTCGAGATTTTCCCGCATCCGTTCCGGATAGATGACGAGATTTTCAACGACGCCGGCGAGCCGGTGCAGCGCGAAATCGAGATGGATGGTCGCGTCGGGCCCGATGCCGCGCTCGACCGAGGAATGCGAGATGTCGCGTTCGTGCCAGAGCGCGACGTTCTCCATCGCCGGAACGACGCACATGCGAACGAGCCGGGCGAGGCCGGTGAGATTTTCGGTCAGCACCGGATTACGCTTGTGCGGCATCGCCGACGAGCCCTTCTGGCCGGGCGCGAATCGCTCCTCGGCCTCCAGAACTTCCGTGCGCTGAAGATGCCGGATCTCGATTGCGAGGCGTTCAAGCGAAGAGGCGACGAGCCCTAGCGCGGCGAAGAACGCGGCGTGCCGGTCGCGCGGGATCACTTGCGTCGAGACGGGTTCGACCGCAAGTCCGAGTTTTTTCGCGACATGGACTTCGACAGCGGGGTCGATATTGGCGAAGGTGCCGACCGCGCCCGAGATTGCGCACACCGCGATCTCCTCGCGCGCGGTCACGAGGCGTCGGCGCGCGCGTTCGAATTCGGCGTAATGCCCGGCGAGCTTCAGCCCAAAGGTCGTCGGCTCGGCGTGGACGCCGTGGCTGCGCCCGACGGTCAGCGTCATCTTGTGTTCAAGGGCGCGCTTCTTCAGCGCGGCGAGCACCCGGTCCGTTCCGGCGATAAGGAGGTCCGACGCGCGCGCCAGCTGAACCGAAAAGCAGGTGTCGAGAACATCCGACGAGGTCATGCCCTGGTGAACGAAGCGCGCCTCCGGCCCGACGATTTCCGAAAGATGGGTGAGAAAAGCGATGACGTCGTGCTTCACTTCCCGCTCGATCGCGTCGATGCGGGCGACGTCGAATTCGGCGCCGCGCCCCCTCGCCCAGACGGTTTCTGCGGCGCTTTTCGGGATGATGCCGAGCATCGCCATGGCGTCGGCGGCGTGCGCTTCGATCTCGAACCAGATCCTGTACCGCGTCTGTGGCGACCAGATCCTGACCATTTCCTCGCGGGCGTAGCGGGGGATCATGAATGTCTCACTCCAGGGCGCGGGGATCGGGGTACTTGGCGCGCCGCGGCCTGTCAAAGCGGCGCAAATCTGTGGGAAAGAAGACCTGACGCACGCGCGAATCAGCGCCAGATCCGGTCGCATGACCTCGATATCCTTTCAGTGCGCCGGCGCCGCGCCGGATGAAGACGCGCCGGTTCTGTCGCTCCCGCCGATGCTGCTTCCCGCTTCGGGCCGGCGCTGGGTCTTGCGCGGCTATGACGCCGCGACCGCGCGCGCGATCGGAGAGGCCGCCGGCGTGCCATTTGAAATCGCGCGCCTCCTCGCCGCGCGCGGACAGACCGCCGGAAGCGCCGCTGATTATTTAAACCCGTCCTTGAAGCGCGCTCTGCCGGACCCTTCCTCGCTTGCCGACATGGACGCCGCGGCGGAGCGGCTCGCGGCCGGGATCATGGCGGGGGAGACCTGCGGCGTTTTTGGCGATTATGACGTTGACGGGACCTGCGGCGCGGCGATCCTCAAACTTTATTTCGACGCCGTCGGCGGCAGGCTTGAAGTCTATCTCCCCGATCGCCTGCTCGAAGGCTATGGGCCGACGATCGAAGCTTTCAGGGCGCTGAAGGA
>DNZB01000158.1:16427-18583 GCA_003506635.1 Parvularcula sp. | reverse complement strand
GTGAACCTCACCGCCTATTTCCGCCTCGCCAAAGCCTCGCTCCGCTTCATGACCAAGCAGCGTTTCGGCCGCATCATCGGCGTCACCTCGATCGTCGGCGTCACCGGCAACGCCGGGCAGGCGAATTACGCCGCGTCGAAGGCCGGCATGATCGGCATGACGAAGTCGCTTGCGGCCGAAATCGCCTCGCGCAATGTCACGGTCAACTGCATCGCGCCGGGATTCATCGGCACCGCGATGACGGATGCCCTGAACGAACAGCAGAAGGAAGCGATCCTGTCCAAGATTCCGGCTGGCGCGATGGGCAGGCCCGAAGACATCGCCGCCGCCGCCGTCTATCTCGCCAGCGAAGAAGCGGGCTACGTCACTGGCCAGACCTTGCACGTCAATGGCGGCATGGCGATGATCTGACAGCGGAAAAGGGCCCCGGCGCCGCGCGCCCTTGACCTTTTTCGAGGAGCTTGCTCCCTTTGCCCATGCATTTAATGGCGTTGCAACAATCGGCAATTTGCCGTAATCGCGCCGGAAATCGCTGCGGCGCATCAAGTTCGGACGTGCTTTCACAAGGATGGCTTCGGGCCCCGACCAAAGAACAGCCTTGCTACCGCCGACAGCGACATCACCAGAAGGAGCCTTTCGAATGTCTGACCTTGCCGAACGCGTGAAAAAGATCGTCGTCGAACACCTCGATGTGGACGCCGCCAAAGTCGAACCAAAGGCGAGCTTCATCGACGATCTCGGCGCGGACAGCCTCGACATCGTCGAGCTTGTGATGGCGTTCGAGGAAGAATTCGACGTCGAGATTCCGGACGACGCCGCCGAGACGATTCAGACCGTCGGCGACGCGATCAAGTTCATCTCCGAACAAAAGGGCTGAGGCCTGCTGTCGAGAGGGCGCGCCCCGGCATGAGACGTGTCGTTGTCACCGGTCTCGGCATGGTGTCGCCGCTCGCCTCAGGCGTCGAGGCGACCTGGCGCCGCCTGATCGCCGGAGAAGCAGGCGCCGGGCGCATCGAGAAATTCGATGTCACCGACATGCCGTGCAAGATCGGCGCGGAGGTTCCGCGCTCGAACGGCTATGCCGGCGGCGCCGCGGCGGGCGCGGACGCCTTCAATCCGGACGACTGGGTCTCGGCGAAGGAGCAGCGGCGGATTGAAGACTTCATCCTATTCGGCATCGCCGCCGCCCAGATGGCGGTGACCGACGCAGGCCTGGAGTTCAAAACCCCTGAGGAGCAGGAGCGAACCGGCGTCCTCATCGGCTCGGGCATTGGCGGGCTTGACGGCATCGCGAAGCAGACGCTCGTCCTGCACGAACAAGGCGTCCGCCGCGTCTCGCCTTTCTTCATCACGTCGAGTCTCATCAACCTCGTCTCGGGCCAGGTGTCGATCCGTTTCGGCCTCAAAGGTCCCAATCACGCGGTCGTCACGGCCTGCGCAACCGGCGCCCATGCGATCGGAGACGCCGCGCGGCTGATCCAGTGGGGCGATGCGGACGTGATGGTCGCGGGCGGCGCGGAATCGGCGATCTGTCCGATCGGCTATGCCGGCTTTTGCGCGACCAAGGCGCTGACGACGCATTTCAACGACAATCCGACAGCGGCCTCGCGCCCTTATGACCGCGACCGCGACGGCTTCCTGATGGGCGAGGGGGCGGGCGTCGTCATTCTTGAGGAATTTGAACGCGCCAAGGCGCGCGGCGCGAAAATCTACGGCGAAATCATCGGGTACGGACTATCAGGCGACGCGCACCATATCACCGCGCCCGCCGAGGACGGCTCGGGCGGCTATCGCGCCATGCAGATGGCGCTCAACCGCGCCGGGATGAGGGCGACGGACATCGACTATGTCAACGCGCACGGCACCTCGACGCCCTTGGGCGACGAGATTGAACTGAAAGCCGTTGAGCGGCTCTTCGGCGGCGAGGGCGCGGAAAAACTCGTGATGTCGTCGACGAAATCGTCGATCGGGCACCTTCTCGGCGCGGCGGGCGCGGTGGAGGCGATTTTCTGCCTCCTCGCGATGCGCGACGGGGTCTGTCCGCCGACGCTGAATCTCGACAATCCGACGGTCGACACACGCATCAATCTCGCGCCGAAAAAAGCCGTCAAAAAGCCGGTGAACGTCGCCCTTTCCAATTCCTTCGGCTTCGGCGG
>DNZB01000158.1:2197-16185 GCA_003506635.1 Parvularcula sp. | reverse complement strand
AATTCCTTCGGCTTCGGCGGCACCAACGCTTCGCTGGTCGTCGCCCGCGTTGACCGCTAACATCGCGAACGGGCAAAGGGCGGAGGCGGCGATGGCGGCGGGGATGGCGTCTGGCGAACGCGGCGGGGCGGCGAGGTCGATCCTGATCCTCTTTCTGGCGCTCGCCCTCATCGCCGGCGCCATGCTCGCCTGGGTCTGGCGCGCCGCGACGGGCGCAGGCCCCCTTGCCGAGAGCGCCATCGTCCTCCTCAAGCCCGGAACCTCCGTCGCGGGCATCGCGGCCGAGCTGAAACGCGCCGGCGTCATCCGCGACGAGCGCCTTTTCAAGGCGGTCGTCCGCGCGCACGACAAGGCGGGCGCCTTGAAGGCGGGCGAATATGAGATCCCGGCCGGCGCGAGCGTCATCGACGTCATCCGCATTCTTGACGCGGGCAAAAGCATCCTTCACCGGCTGACGGTTCCGGAAGGGCGGACGACGAAGCAGATTCTCGCGCTGATCGCCGCCGAAGAAACGCTTGAGGGCGAAATCTCGCTGGCGCCGGGCGAAGGCGAACTCCTGCCCGAAACTTATGCCTTCACGCGCGGGCAGACGCGCGACGGCGTCATCGAAGACATGATGAAAGCGCAAGACGCGGTCCTTGACGCCCTGTGGGAAGGGCGCGCGAGCGAATTGCCATTTTCGAGCAAGGAAGAAGCGATCATCCTCGCCTCGATCGTCGAGAAGGAGACGGGCGTCGCCGATGAGCGCCCGCTGATCGCGGCGGTGTTCGTCAATCGGCTCAAAAAGGGGATGCGCCTCCAGTCCGATCCGACGATCATCTACGGTCTGACGGGAGGCGACCCGCTCGGCCGCGGCCTGCGCCAGAGCGAGCTTGAGCGCGCGACGCCCTATAACACCTATGTGATCACCGGCTTGCCGCCGACGCCGATCGCCAATCCGGGGCGCGCCGCGATCGAGGCGGTTCTTAATCCGGCGGACACGGACGATCTCTTCTTTGTCGCCGACGGCTCGGGCGGGCACGCCTTCGCGCCGACGCTGGAAGAGCACAATCAAAACGTTGCGAAATGGCGCAAGGTCGAACGCCAGCAGCAGGAAGGCTGACGGCTCATGGCCCTCTCCTCGATGACGGGCTTTGCGCGCGGCGACGGGGCGAGCGGCGAAACGCGCTGGACGTGGGAGCTGAAGAGCGTCAACGGCCGCGGGCTCGAGCCGCGTTTCCGACTGCCGCCCGGCCTCGATTTTCTTGAGCAGGATTTGCGCAAGGCGCTTTCAGAGAAATTCTCGCGCGGATCGTTCAACGCCTTCCTGTCGCTGAAAGGCGCCGCGGTCGAAGGCGGTCTTACGGTCAATCGCGCCGCGCTTTCATCGGCCATCGCGCTGGTTGAGGAAATCCGCGGGCGCATCGCTTGCGATCCGCCGCGCCCGGAAGGCGTTCTCGCCCTGCGCGGCGTCGTCGATGTTCAGTCCGCGCTCGATAATGAAGATGAGCGCGCGGCGCTCGGCGCAAAGCTGGCCGCCAGCTTCGCCGAGACCTCCGAAGCGCTGTTGCAGTCGCGGCGGCGCGAAGGGGCGGCGCTTGAAAAGCTAATTCTCGATTTGCTCGCCGAGATCGAACGTCTCTGCGCCGCCGCGCGGGACGCCGCCGCAGCAGCGACAGCCGCGACGCGCGACCGCTTCGCGGCCCAGCTCGCCGATCTTCTGGCGTCCTCCTTTTCCGAAGAACGCCTGGCGCAGGAAGCCGCCGCGCTTGCGGTCAAATCCGACGTGCGCGAGGAGCTGGATCGTCTCAGCGCGCATATCGAGGCGGCGCGCGCGCTGATCGCCAAAGGCGCTGCGGCGGGCCGCCAGCTCGATTTTCTGACGCAGGAGCTTAACCGGGAAGCAAACACCCTGTGCTCAAAGGCGCAGGACATGGGGCTGAAGCGCATCGGCCTCGATCTCAAGACGGCGGTCGACCGGATGCGCGAGCAAGTGCAGAACGTGGAATGACATGCCCGTAACCGCCAGCAAGGTGAAGCGCCGCGGCCTGATGCTCGTGCTGTCGAGCCCGTCGGGCGCCGGCAAGACGACGCTTGCCGCGCGGCTCCTGAAATACGATCCCGGCTTGCGGCTGTCGGTCTCGGCGACGACGCGCGCGCCGCGCCCGGGCGAAGTCGACGGCGAGGACTATCACTTCGTCTCGGAGGAGGAATTCCTCCGCATGCAGACGGAAGGCGAATTTCTCGAATCGGCGAAGGTCTTCGGCCACCACTACGGCACGCCGCGCGCCAAGGTCTTTCACGACCTTGAGGAGGGGCGCGACTATCTTTTCGACATCGACTGGCAAGGCGCCCAGCAGCTTGAATCGCGCGCGCTCGGCGACGTCGTCAAGGTGTTCATCTTGCCGCCGAGCCGCGAAGAGCTCGAACGGCGCTTGCGCGCGCGCAACCAGGACCCCGAGGACGTCGTGCTGGCGCGCATGGCGAAGGCGGACGCCGAAATCTCGCACTGGGCCGAGTATGAATATGTAATCGTCAACTACGATCTCGACGAATCGGAGGAAATGCTGCGCGCGATCCTCCTCGCCGAACAGCTCCGCCGCTACCGCCAGGTCGGCCTCGCCGACATGGTGAGGGGCATGATCCGCGAGGAGTAGCCGTCAAACGAAGATGATCGACGCTTCATAAGACGCGACGATCTTGTCGCTGGTGACGAGGCGCATGGGCTCGGTCAGCGCCTGGGCGACAAGCATTCTGTCGAAGGGGTCCGCGTGAATGTGAGGCAGGGTCTCGCAAGCGGCGGCGTGCCTCGCGTCAATCGAAAGCAGCGAATAGCCGGACCCTTCAAACATCGCTTGCGCTTCCAGCGCCGTCACCGGCATCGCGCGTAGGCCCCGGCGGCCGCGCTTGATCGCGATCTCCCAGATGGAAACGACGCTGACAGCCGCAAGATTTTCCGGATCGAGAAGGAGCGCGCGCACTCGCGCCGGCAATCTTGGATCGTCGGTTATCGTCCAGAGCGCGACATTGGTGTCGAGGAGGAGGTTCAACGCTTGCGCCGGCGCTTCGGCGGTTCCTCGCCGTAAAACAGGGCGGCGATCTCAGCGTCGAGTTCTGGGTCTGGATCGGGGACCACGAATTTACCTTTCGCGATCCCGATACGCTTGCTGACGTCGACCTTTGCGACAGGGACTAGCCGCGCGGCCGGTTTGCCGTTGCGGGCGATGATGATCTCGGCTTCCGCGCCGCTTTCGACGGCCTCGACGAGCTTTGAAAGCTCGGTTTTCGCTTTGAAAATGTTGACAGTCGGCATCGAAGAAACTCTAGCTAAGCCTAGCTAAGTTAAGTGCAATGGCCGCCAAAGTCAATCTGCGCTTTAGGCCGGACGGGCGCCGTCGCGAGCGTAGCCTTCTAGAAGCTTCCCAAAGTCATCCGGCGGCGGCCAATGGTCGTAGGCGATCTTCGCGCCGGTGGTCGCGCCCGGCATGCGCTCTGCTGTTTTCGTTTCGAAATAGGGGACAATCCAAGACCGGTCTTCTAGCAGAGTGGGGCGGAAATTGACGAAGCCGGGAAGAACCGCCCCGCTCGTGTAGAGCCAGTTATGGCAGCGCGGACAGAACCTGTGCTGCAACTCGGCGCGGTGAAGACCGCCGATGACCGGTGCGCCGCTGACGACCGCAAAGCCCGTTTCCGGCAGCATCAGCGTCAGCGAATAGGCGCCGCCGGTCAGCTTCTGACAATCCCGACAGTGACATGCAGCTGATAGAACCGGCGGCGCCGTCACTGTCATTTTGACTTCGCCGCAGAGGCAGGCGGCATTCCAGGGGAGGCGCCAGCCGCGCACGCGGCTAGATCGCGACGCCGTGACGCAGCGCTTTCGTCTCATCGGCGTCAAGACCGAGCGCGTCGGCGAGTTTTCGCAGGAAGTCCGACTCGCGATCGTTCAACTCGCCGGCCGAAAGGACCGCCGCGGCGTATAGTTCCGACGCATGGTGCGGCGTCTTCGCGGCCGCGGCGATGAGGCGAAGCGTTTCGGCTTCGGGAACTTCGCCGGCGAGCATGCGGCGTTCATCCTCGGTGATCTGCGCCTTGGCTTTCGCGCCGTCGATGACGCGCTGCTCATGCGCGTCGATGACGCCGTCGGCATAGGCGGCGGCGAGCATCGTGCGAACCACGGCGAGCGCGAAGTCGGGATCGGAGGCGGGATCGATCGGAAAACCGGAGGCCTCAGCATCACGGACGATGGTCTTTTCGTCGACCCGTTTTCCGTGCCGGTCCATCCAAGTCTTGTAGGCGAGCGCGCCGAGCGCGGCGACCGCGCCCGTTTGCGCGATGTCGCCGACGAGCCGGCGCCCGCCCCGCGACCCGAGAAGGCCGAGAAGGAGAAGACCGCCGGCGCCAGCGGCGACCGCCTGCGCCTGCGGATCGGTCTTCAGCCGCTCGCGGAGATCGCCTGCCGCTTTCGTCGCCTTGTCGATTGCGCCGCTTTCCTCGATGTCGCGCGCGGCGCGTTCCGCCTGATGCTGGAGGTCGGCGAGAATTTTGCGGGCGTCGAGCATCGGGTCTCTCCTCAAGGGCGCAGCGCGATGTGGCCCCGGCGGGCGCAAATTCAATAGGTCAGCGGCCGGAATTCAGCGCGGCGAGGAAACGGTCCGCCTCTGCGCCGGCGCTACGCAGCGCTGCGGCCGCTTCCGCGGCGGCGGCGCCCGCCGCGTCGATGCGCGCCGCGCGCGAGGCGACGACGACGCCGCTCGTCGGGTTCTTGCGCAGGACCGCGATCTCGTCGTTGAGGATCGTCAGCGCCGGCGACAGGCGCAAGCTCGCCGCGCTCAGCGCCGCGCCGAGCTTGCGGTGGGCATCCGCCTGCGTCTTCAGTTTCGCGGCCGCGCCGTCCTGCTCCGCCTGTGTCTGATAAAGCCCGATTTCTTCTTCCCACTCGGCGAAATAGCGGGCGCCGCTGGCGCCGACGGTGTCGGTCGACAGCCGCAGGTCTTGCGCGGCGAGCGCGGCGTCTTGCGCGCCCGCGCGGGCCGCGTCGATCTGGCGGGCGAGCGCGGGACCTTCAAGTCCCCGGACCGCGGAAAGCGCGCCGGCGGCGGTTTCGATCCTCGCCGCGGCGGCGAGCGCGTCGTCGCGCGCCTCCTGCGTGCGGCCGGTCAGGACGGTCTTCGCGTCGACGCCGCGGCGCTCCAGCGAATCGTAAACGGCGGAGGCGCAGCCCGCAAGCGCGAGCATGGCGGCGATCGTCAGAGCACGGAGCATGGCTAGTCCTTTCAGGAAGCGAAATTGAGCGCAAGACCCGCGCGCGGCCAGCGAAGCTTGCCGAGGCGCCCGGTTCCGGACAGCGTCACATAGGCGTCGCGACGGTCCGCGCCGCCGAAGCAGATATTCGTCGGGAAAAGATCCGGCATCGGCACGTGCTCGAAAGCGCCGTCTTCCGTGAACACCGTGATCCCGCCGTTAAGAAGGGTCGCGACGCAGATGCGGCCGCCTTCCTCAACCGCGAGGCTGTCGAAAAACTGCATGCCCGGAACCGATCCGACGACGCGGCCGGGGAGGGGCAGCGGCGACGGCGCGATTTCTCCCGGTGCGGTAAGATCGAATGCGTAAAGCCGCGCGGCGAAGGTGTCGGCGACATAGACCGTCTTCTCATCAGGCGACAGGCCGACGCCGTTGGCAGAAAACAGCGGGTAAGCGGCCTCAACGATCTTCGAACCGTCGGGCCTTGCGTAATAGAGCCCGCCGTGGTCGCGGTGGCGGTGATAGGATTTGCCAAGATCGGTGAACCAGAATCCGCCCGAGCGGTCAAAGACGATGTCGTTCGGACCCTTGAGACGATGACCGCCAACTTCCGTGTAGAGCGTTTCCGCCTTCCCGGATTTTAGGTCGACGGCGATGATCGACCCGCCGCGATAATCGGCGGGGGCGTCGCCGGAAATCGTCTGGCCCATCACTTCGCGCCATTCAAAGCCGCCATTGTTGCAGACATAAACGCGCCCGTCAGGTCCCAGCGCGGCGCCGTTCGGGCCGCCGGGCAAGTCGGCGATCGTCTCCCGCCGGCCGTCCGGCGTCACGCGCGTCAGCGTCTGCCGTTTGATCTCGACAAGGATGATCGAACCGTCCGGCATCGCGATCGGACCTTCCGGGAACTGAAGACCATCCGCGACGATCTCGATGTCCATGACAAGGCTCCTCCCGGCCCGGCATTGATGCGGCGAGCGAGGCTGCCTACATAGCGACATTGGAGCGCGCGGGCGAGCGGCCGGCGCCGCGGGTCAAGGGAGAGCACATGGGCCTTCTCATTTTTCTGGGCGCCGTCGCCCTGATCGTGTTCGTCATCATCGGCGTTTACAACCGGATCGTCGGCCTCAACCAGCGCGGCGACCAGGCGTTCGCCGACATCGACGTGCAGCTGCGCCAGCGCCACGACCTCATCCCCAATCTCGTCGAGACGGTGAAAGGCTACGCCGCGCACGAGCGCGGCACGCTTGACGCCGTCATCGCCGCGCGCAACAGCGCCTCGGCCGCGCACGGCCCCGCCGCGCAAGCCGCGGCGGAAGGCGCCCTCAACGCCGCGCTCGGCAAGCTCTTCGCCCTCGCCGAAGCGTACCCGGACCTTAAGGCGAATACGAATTTCCTCGAATTGCAGCGCGAGCTTTCAGACGTTGAAAACAAGATCGCGGCCGCGCGCCGGTTCTTCAACAACGCCATTCAGGAATTCAACACCGCGATCCAGCAGGTGCCGGGCAATTTCATCGCGCCGATGGGCGGCTTCAAGAAGCGCGAGTTCTTCGAGCTTCCGGCGGATTCGCGCGCGGCGGTCGAGGCGGCGCCGAGCGTCAAATTCTGACCGTGGACGCACCGGACGGCCATCAGCGCGCGGACATTCGTCCGGCTGCGATCAAGGATGCTGCGGCGGTCGCGGACATTCTTGCCGACGCCTTTCACGACGATCCCGTCATGAACTGGAATCTCGGCTCGAAAAAGCCGATCCGCAGGCTCTTTCTCGAGCTGGCTCGCGGCCTCTATCTGAAACGCGGCTTTGGTCACCTCGCGGGCGACGAGGCGGCGTCCTTGTGGCTTCCGCCCGGCGTCCGCCCGGACCCGCCGATCGTCAATGAACTGCTGATCGGCGCTGCGGTGTTTCCCGCCGGCGGGCTGCCGGCTTTGCGGCGCCTCCTGTGCATTTCGGCTCAGATGGGGGCGGCGCGCCCGGCTGAGCCGCATTATTATCTTTTCGCGGTCGGCGTCAGGCGGCGCTCGCAAGGGCGCGGCTTTGGCGGGCGCCTCATCGCGGAAGGGTTGAAGATGGCGGGTGCGGCGGCGCCCGCCTATCTTGAATGCTCCAACCCCATGAACGAACCGCTTTACATGCGCCTCGGCTTTGAACGGCGGTCAATGCTCGACCTGCCCGCCGGCGCGCCGCCGCTGTCGACCATGGCGCGCGCCGCGAGAGCGGTCGCATGAAGACGCTTGGCCTCATCGGCGGCGTCAGCCCGGAATCGACGGTTCTCTACATGCGCCTTCTCAATGAAGGGGTTCGCGCGCGCCTTGGCGGCGAGCATTCGGCCGCCTTCGTCGTCTGGCACCTCGATTACGGCGTGATGATCGCGCATTACCGCGCCAGCGCCTGGGCGGCGTTCACGGAGGAGGTCGTCATGGCCGGCAAAGCGCTCATGCGCGCCGGCGCCGAGGGGCTGATGATCACGTCCAACACGACGCATGTCGCCGCCGACGCTCTCGCCGCTGCGACCGGGGCGCCGGTCGTTCATCTCGTCGCCGCGCTTGCTGCCGAATTGGCGGCGAGCGGCGTGCGCCGGCCGCTTCTTCTCGGCACGCCGCCGGTGATGGCGGGACCATATTATCGCGCCGCGCTGTCGCGCCGGTACGACGGCGAGATATTGACCCCGGCGGCGGGCGAACAGCTCGAGATCGAAAGGATCATCCTCGACGAACTTTGCAGGGGCGTTGTGACAGACCGCTCGCGGGCGCGCCTGCTTGAGGTCATCGCCGCGTCGCCGGACGCTGACGCCGTCATTCTCGGCTGCACCGAATTGCCGCTGATCCTGTCGCAGGCGGATTGCGCGCTACCGGTCTTCGACACGACTGCGCTCCATGCAGCGGCGGGCGTGCGCTTCGCGCTTGGGCGGAATTGAACGATGGGCGCCTACGGCCTTCAGACGCATATCTGGAACAACAACCTCAAATCGGCGCTGCTGCTCGCCGGATTTCCGCTGCTGCTCCTTGTGCTGATGTATGGCCTTTGCGTCGGCTATGTCGGCCTCGCGCTGGAGTTTTCGACCGTCGAGGAAGGGCTTCGCCTCGCCTTCGATCAGCTCATGGGGATCTGGCCATTCGCGTTTCTCGGCGCCGGCGTCTGGTTCCTGATCGCGTGGGCGGCGCACCAGACGCTCATCAACATGTCGACGGGGGCGCGGCCGGTGACGCGCGCCGAAGCGCCGGACCTTTACAATCTGCTCGAGAACCTTTGCATTTCGCGCGGCGTTCCGATGCCCCGGCTTTCCGTCATCGACACGCCGGCGATGAACGCCTTCGCGAGCGGGATCAGCGAGAAAACCTACGCCATCACGCTGACGCGCGGCCTCATCGACGGGCTCGACAAGCGCGAGCTTGAAGCGGTGATCGCGCATGAGCTGACGCATATCCGCAACCGCGACGTCAGGCTTCTCATCATCGCGGTGATCTTCGTGGGCATTTTCTCGTTTTTCGGCGAAATGATCTTTCGCAACATTTTTCGCACCGGCGTGCGTGTCGGCGGTCATTCGTCAGGGCGCAAGGGCGACAGCCGCGGCGGCGGCATCCTCATCCTCATCGCTGTCGCGCTGATCGTCGTCGCGTACCTTCTGGCGATGGTCATCCGGTTCGCTTTGTCGCAAAAACGCGAATTCCTTGCTGACGCCGGCGCAGTTGATCTGACGCGCGATCCCGACGCGATGATCTCGGCGCTCAACAAGATCGCCGGCAAGTCAGCGATCGACGCGCCGGCGGAGGTCCGCCAGATGATGCTCGACAACAAATCAGACTTCGCAGGGATTTTCGCGACGCACCCCTCGATCGAAAAGCGCGTCGCGGCGTTGCAACGCTATGCGGGCGGTCAGTCGTAAAGCGCGCCAGGAAGCCAGGTCGCAAGGTTCGGGAACATCGCGAGAAGGACCAGCGCAAATAGCTGGATCGCGATGAAGGGGAGGGCGCCCCTGTAGATGTCAAGCGTCCTGACCGCAGGGGGGGCGACGCCGCGCAGGTAGAAAAGCGCAAAGCCGAAAGGCGGCGTCAGAAATGATGTTTGCAAATTCACCGCCATCATCACGCCGAGCCAGATCGGATCGACGCCCATCTTGAGAAGCGCGGGCGCGACGAGCGGCACGACGACGAGAGTGATCTCGATGAAGTCGAGGAAGAAGCCGAGGATGAACATGATCGCCATGACGCCGATCATCGCGCCGACGACCCCGCCGGGCAGGGCGTCCAGCGCGCGGTGAACGGCGTCATCGCCGCCAAGGCCGCGGAAGACGAGGGAGAACATCGCCGCGCCGATGAGGATGGTGAAAACCATCGTCGTCACGCGCGCGGTCTGGTCGGCGATCGGGCGGAGCGCCTTGCGCTTCATAAGCTCAGCGCCGCTGACGGCGGCGCCCCAGGGGATCAGCGCGCAAAGCGCGATTGCGACCAGCATGCCGAGCTTTTCACCGACGCTCGACGCCTCGCGGCCAAGGCGCAGATCGACGAAGGCGGTGATGATGAGAAGCGCGACAATCGCCAGCGCGGCCGCGAGAACGGCGCCGCGCCCCGCAAGGAAGCCCATCGGCGGCGCAAAGCGCGCGCCCGCAATAAGTAGCGCGCCGACGGCGCCGACGCTCGCCGCTTCGGTCGGCGTAGCGACGCCGGCGAGGATCGACCCGAGCACGGCGATGATGAGAAGGAGCGGGGCGGGGAGCGCCCGCAGCGCCGCGCGCCAGACCTCCTTGCGCGTCCCAAGTTCCGCCGCCGGAATCGCCGGCGCGCGCTTGCCGTCGAATAGGGCGACCATCGCCTGATAGCCGAGATAAAGACCGACAAGCATTATGCCAGGAAGCAGCGCGCCTGCGAAAAGATCGCCGACCGAAATGGCCTTGGGCGCGAAGACGCCGGCTTCAAGCTGCGCCTTCTGATAGGCGTTGGAGATGACGTCGCCGAGGAGAATGAGCACGATCGACGGCGGAATGATCTGGCCTAGCGTTCCGGCCGCCGCGATCGAACCCGCCGCGAAGGCCGGATCATAGCCCCGCTTCAGCATCGTCGGCAGGCTGAGCAATCCCATCGTGACGACCGTCGCGCCGACGATGCCGGTCGAAGCCGCGAGGAGCGCGCCGACCATCGTCACCGAGAGCCCGAGCCCGCCGCGCCACGAGCCGAAAAGCCTCGCCATCGAGTCGAGAAGGTCCTCGGCGATCTTCGCCTTTTCGAGGATGACGCCCATGAGGACGAACATCGGAATGGCGATCAGCGTCTGGTTGTTGACGGCGCCGAAAATGCGCTGCGGCAGGGGCTTTAGATAACCGATGTCGAAAACGCCGAAGGAAAGCCCAAGAAACGCGAAGAGGAGCGCGGTTCCCGCAAGGCTGAACGCGACGGGGTAGCCGGCGAGGATCAGGATGCAGAGCGAAAGGATCATCGCGACGTCGAGCCAGGGCGCGAGAGCGCAGAGACAAAAACCGTGCGCAGCAAGTTCCACGCTTCAGCCTTTCGACGGGCGCAGCGTTTCGGCGGCGCGCGCGGCCGCGGAAAAGCCCGCAAGGAGGAGGAGCGTCAGATAGAGCGGGATCAGCGTCTTCAGGAGATAAACGCCCCTGATGCCGGACTGTTCGACGGAGCCCTCGCGCACCGCCCAGGAATTCGCGACATAAGGCGCCGCCGCCCACAGCGCGACAAGGCAGAACGGCAGAAGGAGGAGATAGGTCCCGGCGAGATCAATGAGCGCTTTGCGTCGCGGGCTCGCCTCGCGATAAAAGATGTCGACGCGGACGTGATCGTCCGTCAGCAGAGCATAGCCGCCCGCGAGAAGGAAGACTGCGCCGTGAAGATAGGTGACGCTTTCCTGCATGGCGATGAAATTGAGGCCAAAGACATAGCGCAAGATGACCGCGGCGAACTGGATCGCCGCCATCGCAAGGACGATGATCTGCGAGATGCGCCCGGCGCCGCGAACCAGCGTTTCGACATGCGGCGCGAGCCCCGAGACCACCATGCGCGCGCCGGCGGAAAGGCTTGCGAGGAAAAGCGCCGACGCGCCCATGCCCGCCGTCAGCAGGAAGCCGGCTGAGACCCGCGGCGGCGCCAGATCGACGGCGAGATGTGCGAAGAGAACGCTGGCGCCGGCGACGCCCGCGAGAAGCGCGGCGAAGACGAGCGCCGAGGGCAGCCGGCCGCGTACGAGGCCTGCCAGCGGCAGCAGCATCAGCGGAAAAAGCAGCCCCGCCGCAAGCCAGTTGAGAATATCGCCGAGCAAGGGGATCATTTACGCCGCCTGACGATCGAACGGCTGTTCGCTTCGTCGCACGCAGGGGGGCGAACAAACAGCGCGCCGCCGCCGTGAAAGGGCGATCACAGCGAAAACACCGTGCGGCGCGCCGCCAGAAACGCCTCGTCGGAAATGCGGCTCCATTCCTTCACGCGGTTCATCTCGGCCCGATAGCTTTCGAAGACGCGCCGCGTGATGTCATCGCTCGCGGCTGCTTCCTCAACGACGGTCCTTGATTCGCGCGCGATCGCGGCGAGCACGTCATCGGGAAATTTCCTGAGGTTGACGCCGTGCTCGGCGACAAGCTGCTGAAGCGCGACGCCGTTGAAATGCGTGAACTCGGCAAGACAGAGGTAATTGGCGCGATGGCAGGCGCTGGCGACGATCGCCTGTTCCTGCGCGCTCATGCCGTTCCAGACGTCGAGATTGATCCCGGCGGCGCATTGCGCGCCCGGTTCCTGAAATCCGGGCCAATAATAGTACTTCGCCTCACGATAAAAGCCGAAGGCGAGATCGTTCCACGGGCCGACCCATTCAGCGCCGTCGATGAGGCCCGATTGCAGGCCGGCGAAAATCTCGCCGCCGGGAATTGTCACCGGCGAGGCGCCGAGGCGGCGCAACACCTCGCCGCCGAGGCCCGGCATTCGCACTTTGAGGCCGTTGAGATCGTCGAGCGATGCGATCGGCCGCTTGTACCAGCCGCCGAGCTGATGGCCGGTGTTCGCCGCCGCGAAGGGCTTGATATTGAACTTCGCCGACAATTCGTCCCACAGCGCCTGTCCGCCGCCGAATTCAAGCCAGCCGATGATTTCGGAGGCCGTCATGCCGAACGGCACCGCGGTGAAGAAGGGGTAGGCCTTCGATTTTCCGGCCCAGTAATATTCAGCGCCGTGATAGATGTCGGCCGAGCCGTTCGACACCGCGTCGAAACTGTCGAAGGCGCCGACAAGCTCGCCCGCGGAAAAGACGCGTACGCGGATCGCGCCGCCCGACATTTCGGTGATGAATTGCGCGACGCGCTCCGCCGCCGCGCCAAGGCCAGGAAAATCCTTTGGCCAGGTCGTCACCATCCTGAGTTCGCGCTCGCGGACGCCGTTTGCCGCCGACGGCAAGCCCCCCGGCGCGCCGCATTCGCAGCCGGCGACGAGCCCCGCCGCCCCGCCCGCAATCAAGTTTCGACGATTGAGCAAAGCGTTTCGCCCCGAATGGTCTTTATTCGCGCGGAGAATGACGCGCGCCGGGATGAAAGGAAAGGCTAGCCCTCCAAACGCGCCCAGCCGTCAGCAGTCAGGCGCTCCAGCGGCTGATAGGTGCGCTTGTAATCCATCTTCGGCGAGCCATCGACCCAATAGCCGAGATAAACGTAAGGAAGCTGAAGCTCGCGCGCGAGCGCGATATGGTCGAGGATCATATAGGTCCCGAGGCTGCGCGCATCCTCGTCCGGCTCGAAAAAAGAGTAGACCATCGAAAGCCCGTCCGCGAGCCGGTCGGTGAGCGCCGCGGCGAGCAGCGTCTGGCGCCCGGATTCGTCCGTGCGCCGATATTCGAGCACAGCGGTGTCGACCGCCGTCTCTTCGACCATCGAGGCGTAGTCGAGCACGGTCATTTCCGCCATGCCGCCTTCGGGATGGCGCGCGTCGAGATAGCCGCGAAGCACCGAAAACTGGTCCGACGTCGCCTTGGGCGGGCGAAGGGCGCGGACAAGATCGGCGTTCTTCCTGAGGATGCGCCGCCGCGCCCGCGATGGTTCGAATTCGCTCACCACGATGCGCACCGGCGTACACGCCTGACAGGCGTCGCAGGCGGGGCGGTAGATGATATTCTGCGAGCGCCGGAACCCGCGCCGCGACAGCATGGAGTTCAAGGTCGGCGCGTGCGGCCCGCCGAGATAGGAGAAAATCTTCCGCTCCGTCCGGCCCTCAAGATAGGGGCAGGGCGACGGCGCGGTGATGTAATACTCCCCGCCCTCAAGCCCCAACTGACGGGAGACGTCTTCCTTGCGCATCAAACCATCCTGACGCGCGAATCTTAGCGGGGCCTTACCGGAGGGGCAATCGGAAAGGCGGCGCGGCTCTTATTGTTGTCCGATCGTCGACGAGACGAATGCGTCCAGCTCCTTCAGCGCCAGAAGTCGCATTTCGCTCGACGACAGGAAATGATCCTCACCCTTGAGTTTGACGAGTTTCACGGTCTTTCCCGCTTCCTTCAGGGCCGCTTCCATCTTGGCGCTCTGGCTGAAGGGCACGACGTCGTCGTCGCTGCCGTGAATGAGGAGGACGGGCGCCTTGAAATTCGCCGCCGCGTTGACCGGCGACACGGCGTCGATGCGCGCGCGGTCCTTGCCGCGATCGCCGATTAGCCTCGTCCAGAAAGCATAGATGGAGCTATTGCGTCCGTGCTCCCGCTTCTCGGTCGCGAGCATCGTTGCAAGGTCGGCGACAGGCGCGATCGCCGCGACGCATTTGTAAAGGTCCGGCGTATAGGCGCCGCC
>DNZB01000158.1:0-1854 GCA_003506635.1 Parvularcula sp. | reverse complement strand
AGCAGCTTGACGCCGTCCGTCACATCGTCCTGCATCTTGCCGCCCCATTCGCCATGGCCGGCCTTGCGGTGAGCCTCGCCGAAGCCGTCCGATCCGCGGAAGTTCGGTTGCAGCACAAGATAGCCCCGGCTCGCGAAATATTGCGCCATCCAATCGAATCCGACGGCGTCATAGGCTTCAGGGCCGCCATGCGGCATGACGATCAGCGGCAAGGTCTGTCCGAGTTCCGCGCCCGGCGGCCGCGTGATCACTGACGGAATCTTCCGGCCGTCGCGCGCCTTGTATTCAATGGTCGCGGTCGGTCCGATGTCGGCGTCGGCGATCTTCGGATAAGGCGAGGCGATGCGGGTGACCTTCTGCGCGGCGCGGTCGAAAAGATAGAACCCCGGCGCCCTGTCGGCCCCCGAAATATGGAAAATCATCCTGGAGAAATCGGCGGTCCAGTCACGAAGATAGACCGAGCTCTCGGGAAATAAGGCGGCGACCTCGTCGACGATCTTCGTCATCGCCGGGTCCGAAAATTCATAACTTGGGCGCATCCCCGAATAGCGCACGCCGATCGCGATGCGGTTGCCGTCCGTGATCACGCTTTCGACGTCCTTGTCCGGCGCGGCGAAGACCGGATCGGACACCGACCCGTCGAAGCCCATCTTGCGGATGCTGTAGAACTCGGAGTCGTCTGGCTTCGATCCGACGTACAAGGAAGATTTGTCGGCGGCGACGCCGAGAACGACGTAAGAGGGAGCGTCAATGCTGTTTTCCGAGAAGACGGCTTCGAGCTTTCCGTTCCTTTTGGTCAGGATGCGATAGTATTTCCCCTTGTTGTTCCAGTCTTCCCGAGCGAGAATGACGCCGTCGTCGTCAACGTACCAATCGATCGTCGACTGGTCGCCTCTTGCCGCGCTGCGTCCCTTTCCAGTGTCGAGATCGACCTTCAAGAGATCGTAAGTCGGATCCGCCGATCCGCTTCCCATAAAGGCCGGCATGTAAACGGTGTTGGTGTCTCCAAGCCGTCCGATGACCGATCCGAGTCCCGTCTGAGCCGGGAACAGGCCGTCCGTCCCCTTCATAAGCGTGACCATTTTCTTTGTGCCGATGTGGAAGGAGATCGCGCCCGAATGCTGCCATTCACCCTTGAAACCGAAAAGCCGCGTCTCCTTGGACGCCACCATCACCACATGATCCTTGGTGGCGAACCAGACATGTTCGGCGGTCAGATCGCCCGCGCGCGCCGCGCCGACCAGATTGCCGCTGGCGTCGACGATCGCGAAATAGGATTCGTCCCCCTTTCGCGTCAGGTAGGCGTAATGCTCGCCGTCCGGCGCGATGGCGACGCTCGTGATCTCCGGCAATTCGCCATAAGCCTCGATCGGCGGGAGAGCGTGGGCGACGGACAACAGCGCGGCGGCGCCCGCGCCGGCGGCGACGAAATAGCGCATCAATGTTCCCCCTTTGAATTTCAACACTGACCATAATTGTTCTCGCGGTTTTGGAAAAGCTCTTGATCGCTGAACAAAATGACCGCTTCGGGGGTGGTCCGGCGCACCCGCTTTCTCCTGCCAGGATTTGATGCTAGGGGCCCGGTTTCCGGCGCGCCGCCTTCAAAGCGCCTTTCGCAGACTGCGTGATGACCGATCCTTACCGGCCTTTGAAAAACGCCTTCGGCCGGTTTGTGACCGGCGTCGCGGTCGCTACCTGCGCAAACGCGCGGGGAGGCTACACCGCGATCACCGTCAATTCTTTCACATCTGTATCGCTGGAACCGCCTTTGGTGCTCTGGTGTCTTGAAGTGAAGGCGTCGAGCTTTGCGGATTTCGTCGGCGCGCCGTCATATGCGATCAGCATCCTGACCGC
>DNZB01000167.1:1564-8779 GCA_003506635.1 Parvularcula sp. | reverse complement strand
GCGGCGCTGGTCGCGGGCGGAGAAATCGTCCGCTTTTTCTTCGCGCCGGCGCGCGGCGACGAAGGGCTTCCGCGCAGACTGGAGGCGGGCGATATCGTCCTTGGGCGGATCAAAAAATCTGCGCCGGCGCTCGGCGGCGCCATTGTCGACGCCGGCGTCGGCGACGCTCTGTTGCCGGTGAAGCGCGATGCCGCGATTATCGAGGGCTCAGCGGCGGTTTTTCGGGTGACGCGCCCGCCGCTCGGCGACAAGGGCGCCGTTCTCAGCGCCGACTGGCGCAAGCGGCTGCCGCACGCGCTCGCCCTCGAAATCGCGAAGGCGGAAGGCGCGCCGCGCATGCTTTCAGCAGGCTTCGACAGCGTGGTCTTGATCGCCCTCCAGGCGCAGATATTCGCGCCCGCCCCGATCGTGCTTGATCGCTATGAGGCCGCAGCGGCGCTTTCGGCGGCCGGGTTTTCCGCAAGCGTCGATGAGCGTGCGGTTGACGCGGCCGGGATCGAGGACGCGATCGCGCCGGCGCTTGAACCTGAGGCCTCCCTTGGCGGCGGCGCGCGCATGCTCTTCTCAGAGACGCCGGGCGGCGCTGTCGTCGATATCGACGCCGGTTCGGCGGCGAACGATTCGCGAAAGCCGAATGACCGCCTCAACGCGATAGCAGCCGCGCATCTCTTTCCTGAACTCTCGCGCCGCGGGATCGGCGGTCGCGTCATCGTCGACTTTCTGCCGCCATCATCGGCGGCCGCGCGACGCGCGCTGCTTCAGATGCTCGAATCTCCAAGCGCGACGCTTTATGAGCGCCGCTCCGGAAAGCTGGCGCCCGACGGGCTCTTCGACCTGACGGCGCCGCGCCGCGATTTCTCGCTGCTCGAAAGGGCGAGCGAAGCCTCTGCCGACGGGGCGCTCATTCCGGGGCGGCGGGCGAGGCTGGACTGGGCGGCAAGACGCGCCGTCGCAGCGCTTGAACGGCGCTTGCGGCGCCAGCCGCGCCAGCGGTTTTCACTGGAAGCCGGCGCTGAAATCCTGCGATATCTTGAAACGCAGCCGCAGTGGCGCGCGCGGGCGATCGAACGTCACGGCGCGCGGTTCGACTTTCGCCTCAAGGAGCGGACGCCAAGGAGCTTCGATGTCGTTGAATTCTGATCCCGTAAACGACAATGCGCGGGGCGCGCCTTGTCCGATCTGCGATACGCGATCGGTCGCCGCTTTTCGCCCCTTCTGTTCAAAGCGCTGCGCCGATGTTGATCTTCATCGATGGCTGTCAGGCGGCTATGCGATCCCCGCGGTCGAAGCCGATGACAGTCTGGATGCGGCGGACCTTGAATAGGAGTAGGCCCGCCTCCGGGACGCGAGGCGGGCCTTTCTCGCCGCGCCGCCGGGGGGGCGGGGCGCGACGAAACCGGCTCTAGAGTTGTGGCGTTTCCGCCTTCGGTGCGACGATAAGCGAGGCGAAGACCTTTCGCTCGCCGTCGCTCAGCGTTCGATTGAGGTCGACGTCGGCGGCGTCGAAGCTTGCAGCGCGCACCGCTGCAAATTCTTCTTTCGAAACCGCCCCGTCCTCGCCCGCGATCGCCGGGAACTTGCTGGCTTCGGACAGAGCCGGCGCCGGCGCCGGCGCGCTTTCGGGCTTCATCAGCGTCGCTTCGAGCTTGGCGAACTCGATCTCGTTCAAGGACCCGTTGGCGTCGGCGTCCGCGAGGGTGAATTCCGCCTCGCCGAGTTTGGCCGCATCCTCGCGCGTCCGCACCATTTCCAGCGTCATCGTCGCGCGCGCTTCCGGCTTGAATTTCACAGCCGCTTTCTGCGATGGCTCGCCCGCATTGGCGGTAGCGACGAGGACCAGCGCGCTGGCGGCTGTGATGAGTGTACGGATCATATCCTGCTCCTTCTCGCGTGAATTGTCGCGGCGCGCCGGCGGCCCGGATGCGTCCGCATAAAGGCGATATGGAAGCGTGCGAGGCCTCGCGCCAGTTAAGCCTCGGTCATGACAGGATCGTCATGCGACTGTTCAGGAGCCGCCGTCGAACATATCCCTGATGTTCGCGGAGCTCCTGACGCCGATGCTGTCGAAATTTTCAGAAATCCAGTCGTCCGCAATGGAGCGCCCGTGCGCCTTCAATGCATTAAGAAATTCGGGATCGACATTGAATTTTGACGCGACGGAATACTCCGTCAGCGGACGGTCGCTGCGAACCGAATGGACGCGGATATGCTTCAGCCGGCCCTGATGTTCTTCCTTGATCCAGCCGTCTTCGAGCAGCTTTTCGACGAAAGCGATGGCGCGAAACTCGCGCAGCAGCGAAGAATTGAAGCTGATCTCGTTGATGCGGTTCAAGATGCCCGAAGCCGAGACTGGCACCTCCTCGCGCGTCAGCGGATTGACGTGAACAATCAGGATGTCGCAGGTCTCGACTTCATAGATGAACGGGAACAGCGGCGGATTGCCCATATAGCCGCCATCCCAATAGGCCTCGCCGTCGATCTCGACCGCCTTGAACAGGAAGGGCAGACAGGTCGAGGCGAGAACGGCGTCGATGGATGCGTCCTTGGTGCGGAAAATCTTGATCTTCCCGGTGCGCACATTGGTCGCCGACAGGAATAGCCGGGTCTTCGTGCATTTGCTGAGTTTGTCGAAGTCGATGACGCGCGTCAGGACGTCGCGCAAGGGATTGATGTTGAACGGATTGAACTCATAGGGCGAGCAGACGCGGGTGAAGATGTCGAACATCCGGTATGAGAACGGATTGTCGGCGTTGTCAAACGGGAGCGCGCGCACCGGCGAATAGAAGGCGCCGACGCGGGCGATCTCCGCCCACAACTGATCGAGCGTTTCGCGGGCGCCCGCGCGTCCGTCGCGGAAAAGTCCGTAAGCGAGCGCGGCGGCGTTGACGGCGCCGGCGCTGGCGCCGGAAATGCCTTCGACCGCGATCCGCTCGTCTTCGAGGAGGCGGTCGAGAACGCCCCAGGCGACGGCGCCGTGCGCGCCGCCGCCCTGCAGGGCGAGATTCACTTTCTTCGGCGCGGCCGTCATTTCGCGACCCAGCCGCCGTCGATCTGCAAGGCGGCGCCGGTGATCGAAGCGGCTTTGTCGCCCGCGAGGAAAACGGCGAGCGCGCCGATTTCTTCGACGGTCACGAATTTTTTAGTCGGTTGCGCTTCGAGGATGACTTTCTGGACGACCTCCGCTTCGGTCATGCCGCGCGCGCGGGCGGTGTCTGGGATCTGCTTTTCGACAAGCGGCGTTTTCACATAGCCGGGGCAGACGGCGTTGCAGGTGACGCCGAACTCCGCGCCTTCAAGGGCGACGGTCTTCGTAAAGCCCATGACGCCGTGCTTGGCCGTCACATAGGCGGACTTGAACGGCGATGCGACAAGGGCGTGCGCTGAGGCGATGTTGATGATGCGTCCGAAGCCGCGGTCCTTCATGCCCTTGAACACCGCCTTCGTCAGGTGAAACGTCGCGGAGAGGTTGATGGCGATGATCGCGTCCCATTTCTCCTCCGGGAACTCCTCGACCGGCGCGACATGCTGTATGCCTGCATTGTTGACGAGGATGTCGACCTTGCCGAAGGCGTCGGCGGCGACCGCGGCGAGCGCGCGGATCTCGGCGGGCTTCGACATGTCGGCGCCATTATAAGCGACCGTGACGCCATAGGTTTCAGAAAGACGCCGACGTTCCTTTTCTATCGCCTCTGCGTCACCGAAACCGTTCAGCATGATGTCGCAGCCGTCCGCGGCGAGCGCCTCGGCGACGCCAAGCCCGATGCCGCTCGTCGATCCGGTGACGATCGCCGCTTTCCTCGCCGCCATGGCGTTCTCCTATTTCCAGGTTGCAGCGCAGCATAGGGGCGCGCTGCGGGCGCCTCAACCGTCATTTCGGCCGCGCACTGGCGGCGGCGGGCGCGAGCGCGGTATTGTGAACGAGCCGAGCGACATGGGAGGTGTCGATGAAAGGGATGATCTGCGCCGCGGCGATTTTCTGCGCGGCGCCGGCGTCGGCGCAAATGTCGATTTCGACCATCGGCGCGACGGACGCGCAAGCCTGCTTTGAAGACGCAAAGAACGAGCGCGAAACGTCAACCGGCAATTGCGACGCCGCGCTCGCCCGGCAGGCGATGACCAAGCGCGACCGGCTCGCGACCTATGTCAATCGCGGCATCGTAAACAACCGCGCCGGGCGCCTTGCCGAGGCGCTCGCCGATTTCAACACGGCGCTCGACGCCGATCCCTCGCTCGGTGAAGCATGGCTCAATCGCGGCAATGCGCGCTTTCTCGCCGGACAATATGATCTCGCGATCGCCGACTACGAAAAATCGTTGGACGCCGACCTCTCCAAGCCCTGGGTCGCTTGGTACAATATCGGTCTTGCCCGCGAAGCGCAGAAAGACGCGCGCGGCGCCCGCACAGCCTATGAGCGCGCGCTGGAGATCAATCCGGATTTCGGCCCGGCGAAAAAAAAGCTTGGCCTTGACGGCGACGGCGCGCGATGAAGGCGCACATGGGTGCTTTCCTCGCTCACTTCGAAAGTTCGCTCACCGGCGACACCTCTCCCGCGCGCGAAACCCGCGGCTTCTCCCGCGGCGGCTGTCGTCGGCAATCTGATCGCCGCTCTCGAACGATGCATCAAGCGCAGCGACCGGGTCATCCTTTTCAACTGCGGGGCGGGCGTTCGTCATCCGGCGGCGCAGGCGGGCCCCGTGATCGATCCCTAAGCGCCCGTCGATTACGCTGAATTCCTGATCAACATTTCCGGAGACGATTGATGCCCATCGCCGCTGTTCTCGCCGTCATTCTCGTCGCGGCGCTGCATCTCGGATTTCTGGCGCTTGAAATGTTCTTCTGGCAGGCGCCCCTGGGCCTGCGCATTTTCTCGATGACGCCGGAACAGGCGGCGGCGAGCGCCGTGCTCGCCGCCAATCAGGGGCTCTATAACGGCTTCCTCGCGGCGGGGCTCCTCTGGGGCCTCGTCGTGCGCAAACGCGACGTGCAGGTTTTCTTTCTCCTGTGCGTCATCGTTGCGGGCCTCTTCGGCGGCTATACAGCGAAGCCGACGATCTATTTGACGCAGGCGCTGCCGGGCGCGATCGCGCTGCTCCTCGTATTGGCGTCGCGGAGCAGGGTGCGGTGACAACGTGCCAGCGGCCGCCGAAAGCTGATCAGGCGGATTTAGTTCAACGAGAGCGGCGAAGTGCAGCGGTCGATTTGTCCAGCTTCCCCGCTCTTCGAACGGTGGAGCGTGTAAGAGCCTCGGCGGCGCTTGCGCCCTCGCTCAGGCGAAACACTCCGCCAGAAAATCCGTCATCGCTTTCCACGCGCGGTTTGCGGCGCGCTTGTTGTAAACCGTTCCGAAGGCGGGATCGTTTGCGAGCGGGTTCATGAAGGCGTGCATGACGCCGCCATAGGCGTGGATCTGCCAGTCGGCGCCGGCTTCGGTCAGTTCGTCGGCGAGCGCGACGATTTCCGAGGGTTTGACCATCGGGTCGTCATAGCCGTGAAAGGCGATCACCTTCGCCTTGATCTTTTTGCCCTTCGTGTTGCCCGACGCGCTGAAGAGGCCGTGAAACGACGCCGCGCCGCGGATGTCGGCGCCGGTGCGCGCGACATCGAGCGCGCAGAGCCCGCCAAAGCAGAAACCGATGATGGCGATGCGCGAAGCGTCAACCTCCGGCAGTCCCTTCACCACTTCGATCACGTTCAAGAGCCGTTCCTGGAGCAGCGGGCGGTTCGAGACGAGCGGCGTCATCAGCGCCTGGCATTCCTCATTCGTCTTGCCGAGGACGCCTTTGCCGTAAAGATCGAGTGCAAATCCCGCATAGCCGAGCGCCGCAATCTCGTGAGCATAGTCTTCTTCGCCGGGGCTGCGGCCAGCCCAGGCATGGCTGATGAGCACGGCGGGCCGCTTGCCGCTTTTCGCGCCGTTGACAGCCAAAAGGCCTTCAAAGGTAGTTCCGCCATGCGCGTATTCGACCGCGCGCGTTGTCACCGCCATGCAATTCTCCCGTCAGGCTTCGGCGGGAGACTTTCGCGGGAAGAGACGTGAAATCAAGTCCCGGCGCGGCGACTATTCCCCGCGCGCGCCGATCCGGCTGATCTTCAACGTGTTGGTCTTGCCGGGCCGCCCGAAGGGGTAGCCGGCGAGCACGATGATGCGATCGCCGTCTTTTGCGCCATGTTTCACGGCGAGAAGTTCGGCCTTCTCGTGCATTTCGTGAAATTCGGAGATGTCTTCGGTGGTGATCGGCGTCACGCCCCAATAGAGCGCAAGCCTGCAGGCGACCCGCTCGCTCGGCGTCGCGGCGAGGATGCCGCAATGGGGCCGGTCGCGAGAGAGGCGCCTGGCCGTCGATCCAGTCTTCGTGTAGGCGACGGCGAGGCGGCAATCGAGCACTTCAGCGATGCGCCGCGCCGAAAGCGTGATCGCGTCCGCCGTCGTATGCTCCGCCTGCGGATCGTCCTGGATGATGAACGATGCGCATTCGGGGTCGTTTTCGGTCGCGCCGATGATGCGGTCCATGATGGCGACGGCGGAGGGGGGGTGACGCCCGACGGCGGTTTCCGCCGACAGCATCACGGCGTCGGCGCCCTGGAAGACGGCGGTCGAAACGTCGGAAGCTTCGGCCCGCGTCGGCGCGATCGATTCGACCATCGATTCCAGCATATGCGTCGCGACAATGACGGGCTTTCCCGCTTTGCGGCAGGCGCGCACGATGCGTCGCTGGATGTTCGGCACGTCCTCGGCGGGAAGCTCGACGCCGAGATCGCCGCGGGCGACCATCAGCGCGTCCGAGGCGGCGATGATCGCATCGAGATGATCGACCGCGGTCGGCTTTTCAATCTTGGAGATGATCCCGGCGCGGTCGCCGATGATCGCGCGCGCCTCTTCGACGTCTTCGGGCCGTTGCACGAAAGAGAGTGCGACATAATCGACGCCGATCTTCAGCGCGTGGGCGAGATCGGCGCGGTCTTTTTCCGTGAGCGCGGAAATGGGAAGCGCGCGGCCCGGCAAATTGATGCCCTTGCGGTTGGTCAGCCGCCCCGGCGTGTCCGCTTTTCCAAGCACGTAATCCGGTTTCACTTCGACGACGGTGATCTGAAGTTTCCCATCGTCGAGTTTCAGGATGTCGCCCGCTTGCAAAACGGTCATCACTTCGGGATGCGGAATCGGGATGACGTCATCTTCCGTCGTTTCCTTGGCGAGCATCAGCCGGTAATGCGCGC
>DNZB01000167.1:0-1214 GCA_003506635.1 Parvularcula sp. | reverse complement strand
GTGTCGCGGCGGATCGTGCGGATCGCCTCCATGATGCGCGTCGCCTTTTCATGCTCACCATGCGAGAAATTGAGGCGGAAGACGTCGACGCCCGCCTGGTGCAATAGCGTCAGCATCGAAGGCGAAGAACTCGCCGGACCGACGGTCGCGACGATCTTGCATTGCCGTTTTCTCATTTTGGGGGCGCACTCCGGAGATCGTTGATTTTCCTTACCTAGGCTGATCGGCCGAGGCTGAAAAGCGGGGTGAGGCGGCTTGCGGGGCGGGGCGGCCTTGGGCAATCTTCAGGCGGGCACGGGAGGCGGCGATGGGGCGAATTCTCGTTACAATGATCGCGGCGACGGCATTTTCAGCCGCGCTGGCGCCCGGCGCGGCGTTCGCGCAAGACGAACCGCGCATCTTTCCCGGCTTTGAAAAGGTCTATAAGGCGTCGAAAAAAAGAGAGGCCGAAGCGCTGCGCGCCATCGCCGCCGCTGAGGCCGAAATCGCCGCGTCAGCGCAGCAGCGCCTCGACGGCGAACGCCAGATCGCCGACGCTGACGCGGCGATCAAATCGCAGCAGCTTTCCTATCTGACGTTGACGCAGACATTCGGCGCGGCGCAGTCGGCTCGCGACGCCCGCATTGAAGCCGCACAGCTTGAAGCCGCGGCGCGCGCCTGGGCTGACGCTGAGGCGATGAGGGAAAAGGGAATAAAGACAGTTCTCGCCGCCGACTCCGGCAGCGCACGGGCGAGCGAGCGCCTTGCGAGCGCGCAGTCGAAAAAAGCGGAAGCGCAAATTGCAATCGCGCGCACCTTGCAGGACGCGCCCGCGCCGCCGATCGGCCAGCCGGCGTCGCTGACGCCGGTCGAAACGCAGACTTTGCCGCCGCCGGTGAATGAAGTAGCGGCGCCGCCGATTCCGGCGTCAGCGGAACCGAAATCCCCGCTCGACGCCCTCTTGCTTGGAGGCCCGGAGGGGGAGCGTCCGTAGGCGGAGGGATATACAAAGCCTCTCTCCGTCTTCTCTCCCGCCGCCGCGCGAGCCATCACCCGATCGCCAGCCGCGCCCGCGCCTCTTTGTACTCGCGGGTTAGGCGTGCGACGTAGTCGCCGGCGCTTTCGCGCGTCTTGATAGCGCCGATCCCTTGCCCGCAGCCCCAGATGTCTTTCCACGCTTTGGCGGCGGTATTGCCGCCGGAGCCGAAATTCATCTTTGAGGGATCGCTTGCGGG
>DNZB01000195.1:2913-3363 GCA_003506635.1 Parvularcula sp. | reverse complement strand
CTTTTTCCTCCCAGCCGGTGAGGTCGGGATTGAAATGCTTGATGCGCATCACAATCGAACCGCCCTTGGGCGCGATGGTGTAGAATTCATAAAACCACAGCGCGCCGTCCGGTTTCGTCTGGCGGAACATGCCCATCATCTGACCGCCGACCGGCGGTGATATGTTTTCTTCGGAGCAACCGCCAAGCCCCTCCCCAATCCAGCGGCCCTGGAGCCAGGCGACGTCTTCGACCGTCGCCGGTGGAGACGCCTGCCCATCGGGCAGCGTCCGCAATTCAATCCCGGGCCCTGCCGCTGTCGCTGCGACCGCCGCCAGTACTGTCAGTTTCATATTGATCTGTTCCCGGCGCCCGGGCCCGAAGCACCGGCGTCAATCAAATGGCGCATGAGCCCTCTCACGGCGTCAACAATGCTGCGCGGCGCGGCGTCGGCCGGTCAAGACCTTGCAAA
>DNZB01000195.1:0-2499 GCA_003506635.1 Parvularcula sp. | reverse complement strand
GAGGGAAAAAAGAATGGATTCGAAGGGAACTTCCGGGCCGGCCGCGGCGGGTGCGAGCTTTGCGGGCGGGATCATCCGCCGCAAGTCTATTGAGCAAATGCAATCGGAATATGCGGGCAGTGAACTGAAGCGCTCGCTGGGGCCGTGGAACCTGATCCTGCTTGGCATCGGCTGTATCATTGGAACCGGCATCTTCGTCCTAACGGGTCGAGCGGCGGCGGAATTCGCCGGCCCCGGAATCATGATTTCCTTCGTCATTACCGGAACGCTTTGTGCGCTCGTCGCACTTTGCTATGCCGAACTTGCCTCGGTGCTGCCGGTTTCCGGCTCTGCTTATTCCTACTCATACGCATCAATGGGCGAGTTCGTCGCGTGGGTGATGGGCTTGCTGCTCGTGCTGGAATACGGCCTCGCCGCATCGACCGTCGCGGCCGGATGGTCGGGTTATGTCGTCAGCTTCCTGCATGATATCGGAATAAACATACCCCCGGCGCTGACCGCCGCGCCCGGCACCGTCGTCGGCGCGATGGTCGACGGCGCTTTCGTTGCACAAACCGCTTTCCCGGACGGAGTGACGCCGGCCGGAGGAACCGAGGTGCTGGCGACCTTCAATCTGCCGGCGCTGATTGGAATCCTTGCGGTGACATCGCTTCTTGTCGTCGGCGTCAATGAATCCGCAACGGTCAATAACATCATCGTCTTCATCAAGGTCGCCGTCGTCATCGCCTTTATCGCCATCGGCATGTTTTATGTGAACTTCGACAACTGGTCGCCTCTTATTCCGGAGCGCGTATCAATCGACGCCGCCGGCGTCGTGACGCCGGCGCCGTCCGCGGGCGGCTTCTGGGGCGAGCTTAAGGACGCCTTTGTCGCGATCCTCACCGGGGACAACACCAACCGCTACGGAATCGGCGGCGTCATCCACGCGGCGGCGATCATCTTCTTCGCCTATATCGGCTTCGAGGCGGTTTCGACCGCCGGCGCCGAAGCTAAAAACCCCGCGCGCGACATGCCGATCGGCATCCTCGGTTCGCTGATCATTTGCACGATCCTCTATATCCTCACCGCCGGCGTGCTCGTCGGCATCGTGCCGTATTCGCGCCTCGATAATCCAGCGCCGATCGCTCTGGCGGTTAACGAAATCGGACTTCCCTGGTTTGCGATGCTGATCAAGATCGGCGCGATCGCCGGTTTGTCGTCGGTCATGCTGGTTCTCTGCTACGGTCAGACGCGCATCTTCTACACGATGGCCCGCGACGGCCTCTTGCCGCCGTTCTTCGGAACGGTGCACAAGAAGTTTCAGACGCCATGGATCAACACGCTGATAGTGGGCATGCTCGCCGGCGCCGGCGCGGCGTTCTTGTCGCTCGACGCCCTGTCAGAACTGACGAATGTCGGTACGCTGGCGGCGTTCATGATCGTCTGCATGACGGTGCTCTACTTACGGATCGCGGCGCCGAATTTGCCGCGTCCGTTCAAGGCGCCGCTCGGTCCCGTCACGCCGATCGTCGGGGCGGCGCTTTGCCTCCTCCTTCTGATGACGTTGATGGCGAACCCGCATACGCGCGACTTCTTCTTGCGCTATCTCGCCATCGGCCTCGTGCTTTACTTCGTTTACGGCTTCTGGTTCTCGAAGGTCGGACGCGCCCAGAAGGCCTGAGGAGACCCGCGCCGGGCCGCGATCCAGACGATCGCGGCCCAGGCGGCGCCGAAGCTCAATCCCCCGATGACGTCGGTTGGGTAGTGCACGCCGAGATAGACCCGGCTCGCGCCGACAATCAGCGCAAGCATCACCGCTACAACAAAGACGTAAGCGCGAGCGGCCGCTGCGCGCGTCTGGCTGGCGATCATCGCTGCAAGCGTCAGGTAAATCGCCGCGGCGCTTGTCGAATGGCCGCTGGGGAAGGAATTGCCGCTCGCCGGTACAAGGTGCGGCACGAGGTCGGGACGCGGGCGGCCAAACAGCTCCTTGAAGCCATTGGCGAGCAGCGTCTGACCGATTACGGCGACCAGCAGGATGGCGAACAGCGTCCATTGCCGCCGCACGATAAACCACCCGGCGAGGACCATGGTCGCGACGGTCAGGACCGGCGTTCCCCCGAGAGCGGTCAGGTCGCGCGCGAACGGCAACAGCCAGCCTGGCCCGGCCGGCGCCGACAGGTCGCCGGCGGTTCGCAAGTTGAAAATGACCGCTTCATCAAACGCCTGCGAATTTCCGCTGAAGACGACGCCGGCGGTCGCCGCGAAGAGGAGCAGACACAAAAGCGCGCCGGAAAAGAGACCGAGCGCCCGCGCGAGGAGCGGAACCCTGCCGTCAGTCGTTCCGGACAACGGCCCCGCCCTTCATCACGAACCGCACGTCCTCCATCGCCGTCACATCGGCGAGAGGGTCGCCGTCGACCGCGATGAGGTCCGCCGCGCATCCGGCGTTGAGGCAGCCGAGCTCGCCCGTGCGCCCGAGAGCCTCCGCCGCGAGCGTCGTCGCCGAGCGGATCGCCT
>DNZB01000308.1 GCA_003506635.1 Parvularcula sp. | reverse complement strand
ACGGAACAAGGCAGAGAGCGTAACTTGATCCTCACAAGGAACAAGCGCCATGACCGTGAACCTCAAAAACCCGATCTTCAAAGACGAAATCAAAGCCCGCGAGCATCTTGAAGCGCTCCGCTGGCCGGATGGCGCTTACTGCCCCCGCTGCGGCCAAACCGAGACGGTCAAGAAGCTTGGCGGCAAAGCCGCCGACCTTGGCCAGTACAACTGCCGCGACTGCCGCAAGAAGTTCACCGTCACGGTTGGAACCGTTTTCGAGCGCTCGCATATTCCGCTCACAACGTGGCTGCTCGCCTTCCACCTTATGACCGCTTCCAAGAAGGGCATGTCGGCGCATCAACTGCACCGTATGCTCGGCGTCACCTACAAGACCGCGTGGTTCATGGCGCACCGCATCTGCGAGGCCATGAAGCCCGGAACCGATGAAGCCAAGGGCGGCCTTGGCGGCGCTGACAAGGCCGTTGAAGCCGACGAAACCTATGTCGGCGGCAAGGCCAAGAACCGCGCCTTCCGCGCTCCCGCCAAGAAGGCAGCCGTCCTCTCGCTTGTCGAGCGCGAAGGCCGCGTCCGCTCGTTCCATGTCGCGAACGTCACCGCCAAGACGCTGAAGCCGATCCTCTATACCCAGATCGACCGCGCGTCCGCGCTGATGACCGACGAAGCGCTCGTCTATGAGAACCTTGGCAAGCAGTTCGCCCTTCACGGCACGGTCAACCATTCCGCCGACGAATACGCCCGCCTTGGCGGCTACTTCCACACCAACACGGTCGAGAATTACTTCTCGATCCTGAAGCGCGGCATCACCGGCACCTATCACCACGTCTCGCAAGCGCATTTGAAGCGCTATTTGGCCGAGTTCGACTTCCGCCATAACGAGCGCTCGGCCCTTGGCGTCTCCGATACGGAACGCGCCGAGAAGGCCATCAAGGGCGCGTCCGGTAAGCGCCTCACCTATCGGCGGACTGGTGAAGCCGCGCTCGCCTAAGCAGAAGGCGAGGCGCTTCAAGCGCTGGCAGAGGCGCACAAAAGGCACCTAGGCGCCGATTTTGGAATCACCCTCAGAATACAGATCGCCGGGCGATTGGGTCGCCCGGCGAAAGCTGTAGCCCGCCGATGGCGGTTAGTCCGTGATCACGCCTCATGCATCGCAGAGTCGGGATTCGCGGTCAATCGCGATTGGCTTTCATAAGGAAAGCCCGATGAAGCCCGAAAAGCGCGACTACTCAATCCACGATGTGCAAGTCAGCCTTGATCGCAAAAAGGCTACCGTCACCTTGCGTGACGACTTCGGATCAATGGTTTTTGTCAATTCGTTTCCGTTTGATCCGCCTGGCGAGCAAACTGAGTCTCAGCTTCGCTCGCTCGCCTTGTCAGAGGCGCGAGAGATTCTGAAACGCGCTTCACAAGCGATTTGAGATCAACAACCTCAGCTGCAAGGGCGTTTATCTGCCCTTGCAGATCAATAAACTCGGCGTTCGGCATCATCGCGTCTCCCGCTGGGCTTGGCTTTTTTCTTCGCCGCCCTCTTCTTTGGCGCCTTCTTTCCGAGCGGCTTGTGCGGCGCAGGCGGCATACTCAAAGCGCGCTTCAGCGCGTCGTTGAATTTCTTTCCGTCAGGACAATTGGTCATGGATGATGATGGTTTTGAGCTATTCGAAAGTCCAAGGCTACTGCTTGGCTGGGCTTGCCGAGTTTGAAAAGCTTGCTGCCGATCTCGTCAACCCTAGCGGTTACGAATTTATCGAAGAATTCGACAACAAAACACGCGAAAAAGTTATATGCCTGCGACTCCGAAAGCCAATACCGCCGCGAATCAAGCTCGTCGCTTACTACCTCCTCAACAACCTGAAGCATGCGCTTGACCAAGCGCTGGGCGATGCCGCGCTTCAGTGCGGCAGGCAGGACGCGAAGGGAATCCACTTCCCAATTGGCAAATCCCCCAATGACCTCAAATCTGAAATCAAACGGCGGTGCGGCAATGTCCATCCCGATTTGATCACATTCATTGAGGCGCTGAACGTATGCCAAACAGGGAATCCAAGACTCTACGCCGTCCTCTCTTTGGCGGGCCCGAATAAACACCGACGTATCATCAGCCTTCGCCCGCGGAACGAAATCCGCGTTCCGAACTGGAATCCTGCCTTGGTAGGCGGGCGCGTCACGTTGGGGGCGTCGCGATGGGTCGCATCGCAAAACAAGGTTGAACTTGTTCGCATCGGCGAGGGTGGTTACTTCAACCACGATCTCCAAGTGTCCCTTGGCGTATTCCTCGGGAATGGCCAGCCCCCCCCTCGACGCTCCGGCGCCTACCCTCATCCGCGAAGTCACGCGCGAAATTGAGCGCATCTTCTTGGGATTGAAAGCAGAGGCTGACCGCATCGCGGCGGTCACCCTCTGAATACTCTGCGCCGGCCTGTCCCTCTCCGTATGCCTGATCCGTTTTGTTCATTCAAGT
Organism: Parvularcula sp.; assembly: GCA_003506635.1. Lineage (GTDB taxonomy): Bacteria > Pseudomonadota > Alphaproteobacteria > Caulobacterales > Parvularculaceae > Amphiplicatus. The sequence goes on along the minus strand of DNZB01000308.1, from coordinate 2,566 downwards.
ATATAATTGCCGCTGGTTTTGCAGGTTGGGCCTTGAGGAGCCGATCCCGAACCATTCCGCATTCTCCCGAGCCCGCCACGGCCGTTTCCGCGACGCCGACATTTTGCGCAAACTGTTTGAGACCATCGTAGAGACCTGCGTGGACAAGGGATTGGTCGGCGGGGAAGGCTTCGCGACCGATGCGAGCATCATTCGCGCTGACGCCAACCGTCAAAATCATATCGATGGCGGTGACGATCACGACTGGTCCGGCGGATCCGGGGGAAGCGGCCCAAGCCGCGCGGTGCGCGAATACCTCAAGGGCATTGATCGGGAAGCCGCATCTCCAAAGGAGATTTCCTTGTCTGATCCAGCGTCGCGCCTAACTGCGGCTGTCGGCAGACCGGCCTTCTTCGGCTGGTGCACGAATTACCTGATCGACATCAAACATGCCGTGATCATGGATGTCGCCGCCACGCCCGCTTTGCGCACTGCGGAGGTCAACGCGACAAAGACGATGATCGGTCGCGTTGAGAACCGCTTTGGTCTGAAGCCAAAGCGGCTCATTGGCGACACGGCATATGGCACAGCCTAAATGTTGGCGTGGATGGTCGGCGAGAAGAAAATCGAGCCGCACGTGCCAGTGTGGGATAAGGGCGACCGCACGGACGGATCATTCAATCGTTCTGATTTCTCCTTTGATGCGGAAGCGGGAGTTTACACGTGCCCGGCCGGAAAGACGCTGAAGCAATTTCAACGCCGGTTTCAGAAGCACCGCTCCGGCGTCACTAAAGCCGGTCAACGGCTCTACCGCGCCAGCAAAAAGGACTGTGACGCATGCGCCCTGAAGCAGCGCTGCTGCCCAGGACAGCCGCATCGAAAGGTCATACGCAGCGTGCACGAGGCCGCACGCGATGTCGCCAGAGCAATCGATGCGGCGCCGGAATATGAGCAGTCACGCCGCGATCGAAAGAAGGTCGAGATGCTGTTTGCGCATCTGAAGCGCATATTGAAGCTCGACCGGCTCCGCTTGCGCGGACCATCAGGAGCTCACGACGAATTCACTCTCGCCGCGGCAGCACAGAATTTGAGGAAGCTCGCTAAACTCGTCGCACCGTCCGGGATGACCGTAGCGGCGGCCTGAACGGAGACGCTAACATTACGGCGGTCTGCCCGTCGGAAGGACAATCGCCTCGCTTTGCCGCCAGCAACCGGCGGGATGCTCGAATATCTCACCGACTTTTGCAACAGCATCGGCTAATTCAAGCCTACTGCCGACCGATGGGGAATGACGACCTTCCGGCTGCTTCCCGTCAAAGGTTTAAGCGGAAAATTCAAACTGAGGCGCTACTCGGATTCTCGATCTGTTGCAGGAGATTGCGGCGCACGATGCGCTGGGCTCGCGCCGCGCCCTGAAGGGCGGGACAGCGCAAAAGGTGTGATATCTCGCGCCCGCTCGTATGCCGATGCTGCACTGGAAGACGGACAATGTGAGGAATGCGAAGAGCGGACGTGCTAGCCAACCAAATCTGTAAGCCATTGATTTTGTTACGAAGGAATATGTCCGCTAGACAACGCAAGCGTCTGTTTTTCAGTATTAATCACTGTCCCTCCGGGCCCACCAACGCCTGAACTGTTATGAGCAACCCGTATTCGCGCCGCAGCTGTCGCAGCGCAGGCATGCGCCTGTGCGGACGAGGGTGAACTGGCCGCATTCGGGGCAAGCATCGCCCTCATAGCCCTTGGCGCGCGCGGTTGAGATGCGCGCGGCCGGCGCGGCGAGACTGCCGGGCGGGGCTTTCCGGTTCACCGCCTCGGCGAGCCTTGCGACCTGCGCCTCTATTTCGGGCGGCGTTGCGGCGACGGCGTCTTCCGCCGGTTTGCGCAGCCGGTCGAACTCGCCGCCGCGCAGGACGACGAGATTGTCGGTGACGGTCGAGCGCGAAAAGCCCTTGGAAATGAGGCGCGCGGCGTCTTCCTGCGCCTTCTCGCGATTGACGCCGCGGCCGATGGCGTCGACGGCGCTTTCATGCGGATCGACATGCGCAAGATCGTTGCGGCCGAGATAGGAGATCGCAAGCTCGCGAAAGATGTAATCGAGAATCGACGTCGCATGCCTGATCGAATCATTGCCCTCGACCGGGCCCGAAGGATCAAAGCGCGTGAAGACATAGGCGTCGACGAATTCTTCAAGCGGCACGCCATATTGCAGGCCGAGCGAAACCGCGATGGCGAAATTGTTCATCAGGCTGCGGAAGGCCGCGCCTTCCTTGTGCATGTCGACGAAGATCTCGCCGAGTTCGCCCTCATCGAATTCGCCGGTGTGGAGATAGACCTTGTGCCCGCCGACGATCGCCTTCTGGATGTAGCCCTTGCGGCGATCAGGGAGGCGCCGGCGCCCGGGCGTGCGCTCGATGATGCGCTCGACGATGCGTTCGGCGACAATGCGCGAGCGCTCCGCGGCGGGCGCGGCGGCGATCGCTTCGGCGACGTCGTCGGCGTCCTCCTCGTCCTCTGCGGCGATGAGGGTCGCGGCGAGCGGCTGCGACAATTTCGAGCCATCGCGGTAAAGCGCGATCGATTTCAG
>DNZB01000203.1:4645-6104 GCA_003506635.1 Parvularcula sp. | reverse complement strand
GGGGCTGGCCGGGCTGGTCGCTGGCGCCCCGATCTGAGGGGCGTCGCCGTCGTTAGGCATGGGAAGTTCCGAAATCGCGAGGCGCCCGGCAGGCGGGCTGTCGTCTGTACTTACGACAGCCGCGTTACGATTCAATGGCTGACCGATTTATTCCGCGGTAACTTCCGCTCGAACCCGCCGCTCACGGAGTCATGAGGCGCAAGAGCCCGCGCGGCGCTTGCGGGTGCAGAAAGACGGTGTTGCGGACCGCTCGGCGGCGCGGGACGAGGCCCCGATTTTCAAAATTGTAGGCGCGATACCCGATGGCCTCGACCTGCCTTATGAGGCCCTCGTTCAGCCCGGTTTCGATCAGCAAGACGGGCAGTCGCGCCGCAATCGTCCGGGCGCCGCCGGTGATCACCGCTTCCTCAGCGCCCTGGACGTCGATCTTCAGAAAGCAGGGCGCGATTTGCAGAGCATCAAGCGGGCGAACATCAATCGTTTGTTCGCGCAAGGCCAGCTTTTTCCGGTCGAAGCCGATCAGCGTCCGCGCGTTGAGCCAGCCCAGAGCCTCAGCCCGGTCCGTTGAAGCAAGGCCGTCGAAAACATAGCCTGCATAGGCGGGCGTAAAAAGTTTGAGCGTAGCGGCCGCCTCGCCGAGCCCGAAGCTGTGCACCGCGACCAGGGGGTCGCCGGAATATTTCCGCCGCAAGCCGCCGGCGAGGTCCGCGTCAGGTTCAAAAGCGACGATCGGCAACGCCGGCCTGAAAAGGCGGATCGCTTCGATGCTCTGGCCGCGATTGGCGCCGACGTCGAGCGCGACTTCGTCCGGCGCAGCCTCCAGCGCTGCGAGGACGCGGAATTCTGGTTCGAAAGGTCGACGCACGGCCTTCAGGACAGCGCTCTTCGCGACCGCCTTCGCTTCGCCGAGCGCGGGCGCGTGGACGAGGAGGCTGCGCAAGATCCGCTTCATCAAGGGCCCCAAAACCGAACCCCATATCCCGGATCAGGCGTTAAGGATCTCCAAAAGCGTCCGGCCCATCGAAGCGGGCGTCGGCGCGACGGCGATGCCGGCGCGCTTCATGGCGTCAATTTTCGCCGCGGCCGTGTCGTTCGCGCCCGAGACGAGCGCGCCCGCATGCCCCATGCGCCGGCCCGGCGGCGCGGTGACGCCGGCGATGAAGCCGACGGTCGGCTTTTTCACCTTGTTCTTCGCAAGAAATTCAGCGGCGTCCGCTTCAGCCGAGCCGCCGATCTCGCCGATCATGATGATCGAATGGGTGTCATCGTCAGCAAGGAACATCTCAAGGACATCGATGAAATCCGTGCCCTTCACGGGGTCCCCGCCGATGCCGACGCAGGTCGACTGGCCAAGGCCCGCCATTGTCGTCTGATGCACCGCCTCATAGGTCAGCGTGCCCGAGCGGGAAACGATGCCGACATGGCCGTCGCGGTGGATGTGGCCTGGCATGATGCCGAT
>DNZB01000203.1:0-4381 GCA_003506635.1 Parvularcula sp. | reverse complement strand
TTGCATTCGCCGGGTGTGATGACGCCGGGGCAGTTCGGTCCGACAAGGCGCGACTTCGAACCGTCAAGCGCGCGCTTCACGGTCACCATGTCGAGAACCGGAATGCCCTCCGTGATGCAGATGATCAGCGGAATTTCAGCGGCGATCGCTTCAAGGATCGAATCCGCTGCGAAGGGCGGCGGCACATAGATGACGCTCGCGTCTGCGCCGTACGTGGTCCTGGCTTCGGCAACCGTGTCGCAGACGGGAAGCGTCTTGCCCTTCGCCGCGCCGCCGGCTTCCCACACGGACCCGCCCTTGCCCGGCGTGACGCCCGCCGTCATCCGCGTTCCATAGGCGACCGCCTGCTCGGTGTGGAACGTGCCTTGCGAGCCGGTGAGGCCCTGGCAGATGACGCGGGTCGACTTGTCGATCAGGATGGCCATGAGTGTCCGGTTGAAATCGCCAAAAGGATGGCGCGTCTTACCGGCGGGCGGCTGGGGCGGCAAGGCGCCGGCCGATTACGCGGCGCGCGAAAGTGTGAAGTCGCGTGAGCGCGCGCCTGGCTTGTTGCGGCCGGCAGCATGCCTAGCCTGCGGCGACGCGGTCGTTGGAGACGCAATGCGAAAGTTGGCAGCGATATTAGCCGCGAGCGCATGTCTCGCCAACGGCGCTGCGAAAGCGGAAGACCGCGCCATAGTCAGCCTTGTGTTCGAGAACGACTTCTTTGGCGGCACCGATCAGGGCTACACGAACGGGCTAAAAGTCGCCTGGCTTTCGCCCGACGGGCGCGGGCGCGCCCTTGCGCGACTTTTCCTGCGCGCCGACGCAGATGACGCCGTGCGCTTCGGCGTCGCCGCCGGCCAAAGCATTTTCACGCCGCAAGACACGGGTGTCGCCGCGCCGCTGCCCGGTCAGCATCCCTATGCCGGCTGGCTCTATCTTGAGGCGACGAGCATTGTCGAACGTGCGACGCCAGGCGGACGGTCAGGTCCCATCGACATATTCAAGCTTTTCGGCGGCGTCGTCGGTCCGGCTTCGCTCGCCGAAGAAGCCCAACGCACCGCTCATCGGCTCGTCAATGACGACGACGTTCTCGGCTGGGACAGCCAGCTGCGCAATGAACCCGGCTTCATGGCGTCCTTTGACCGCATCTGGCGCCCGCTCGATCCGGGCTCCGGCTTCGGCGTCGATCTTTTGCCGCATGCCGGCGTCACCGCCGGCAACGTCATCACGGAAGCGCGGGGCGGGGCGACGATCAGGATCGGCACCCGACTGCCTTCAAACTACGGCCAGACGAGGATCGCGCCGGCGACCCCCGGCGCGGGGTTTCATTCCGCGCACGGATTTTCTTGGCAGATCCACGCCGGGGCGGAGGCGCGCGGGGTCGCCCGCAAGATTTTTCTGGACGGCAACAGCTTTCGGGACAGCCTGAGCGTCGACAAGAAAAACTTTGTGGGTGAGTTTCAGGCCGGGTTCGCCGTGCAGACCGGCCGATTCCAGCTCGCTTACACGCATGTTTTCCGGTCCCGCGAATTCAAGAACCAGAACGACCGTCTCGATTTCGGTTCGCTCACGCTGTCGGCGGCTTTTTAGGTCCCCCGGCGAGAATGGGTTCACGGCGCTTCGGCGTCGCGCCTGAGCCTTGAAAGCCTCGCTTGTAGCGTGAACGAGCCAACGGCCGGAACCGCGCGCGCTCCTTTGCGCCGACAAGGGGAAAGCGATGCGCGCGCCAGAAGGCGGTCAGGGCTTCTTCACCCAGCCTCCTGCTGATGACTGAATGCAGTGACCCGACGGCGCGCTGTTCAGAAGGCGTTCCGCCGTCACTTGCGCGGCTTGCTCGATCGTCACGCCGTTGCGCGCCGCAAGCTCGGCGTAAGCGGCCTTGCGCTGCTGGTTGATCGAGCGGACTTCGCGCTTCAGCGCTTCATCGGCCTTGGCGGCGTCGATGACGCCGAGATAGCCGTCCGTCTGTTCGCCGACGATGCATTGCGCCTTTGCGGCGTCAATGGCCGCCGACGCCGCGAGCGCCGGCGCGGCGGCGAACGCCGTCAAGGCAAGTAGGGAGACGGCAATAAGCTTTTTCATGGCTGTTGTCCTTTCGGGCGGCCTAGAAGATGTCCGGATTGCTGGCGATCAGATCCTCGACTTCCTTGTCCATCTTGATGCGGACTTCCTGGTCGATCTTGACGTTCAAGTTGATTTCGATGGGCTTGTCCGGCGCCTCGATCTTCGCCGTGACGCAGCCTGCCAGCGCGAAAACGCCTGCGGCCCCGTAGGACGCCAGAACGCCCGCGCGTGATGTGTATGAGTCCGCCGCCATGCCCGCCCTCGTTCTGTTCGAATCGACCTTACCCATTTCTACCATGCGCCGCCCCGGTGTCGAAAGTACGGCCGAAAGGGCGCCGCAGCGCCGCAATCGGACGCATTTCCGCGAGCTGGCTCACTTGTTCGGCTCCGGCGCCCCGCGGGATGCGTTTTCGATCTGACGGCGGACGTCAAGCGACACCGCCGCCTGGTCAATGAGACTCAAGAGCGGCGCGTCGATATTCACGCGGAAGATAAAGGGGCTTTGCACCGTCTGCTTGCCGCGCGAGGTCGTCATCGAGACATCGCTGCGCCCCTCGAAGAAGACTTTAAAATGCAACGTTCCATCGAGCGGGCCGTCGATCGTCGTCGAGAGCGACTCGTAGCGGAATTCGCGCAACGCGTCGAAGGCGAGTTCGGTGGTCGGGTCGGCCTGGCCGGCGGCGGCGGCGATTTGTCCGGTATAACGGATGACGCCCGCCCCCTTCGCCGACAGAATGCCCTTGTCGATGCGCGCGCGGCCGCCCTCGAAGGTCAGCGGCAAAACTCCCTCAATCGTTCCTTCGCCCGACAGTCCGTCGACCTTGAGGAAGGCGAGCAGATCGGAAAGGTTCACATTGTCGATCTGCAGCTTCGTTTCCGACTTGGCGCCTGAAAGCGCCATTGTCGAATTATAGGCCCCGATGGTCCCGCCAAACCACGGGAACTCCGCCTCGACGATTTTCAGCGTATCGTCCCCGGGAAGGGAAAAGGTCATGAAGCCGTTTTCAAGATCGAGCGCGTCCAGGTCTATCTTCCGAATGCGGAGCGTTTGATCGCCGTCCGTCGCAACCGGCGTCAAACTCTTGAAGACGAGCGCGCCGTCGACGCCTTCGGTGCGGGTGACCGCGACCCCTGGACCCTGGAAGGATACGTCCTTCGCCAGCGCCGCGCCCGATGAAGTGATGCCGTCGGGCGTCCACGAAAACTCCGCCTTGCCGCCCGCCGCGCCTGAAGCCGTCGAAATAATCCCCTTCAGCGCGGGGATCAGCCGGTCAGGCTGCAAGCTTCCTGCGGCGAAGGCGAGATCGCCGGAATCGAACGTCGCCGAGCCCCTGCCCGCACGCATGTCATGAGCGCCCTTACCGCGCCCAAGAAGAACGCCGCGCGGCGTTTTCACGTCAAAGTCGAATGCGGCCTTGTCGTTTTCAAGCTGCGCAGCGCCGCTGACGGCGACCGGCGCGACGAACTCAATCTCGGCGGCCTGCGCGATCGTCAGGCGGCTGAGATTCGCGCTCAAGGTCATCTTATCGCCGTCAAGCGCCGTCTCGAAGCTTCCCGCAGCATCCGATAATTTCAGCGAATCGGCGAGGACGCCCTCGCCGCCCGAAAATTCCCCCATGGCGCGCGAAGCGTTCGCCGCCGGTTCGTAATCGAGTTCGAAACGGATCGCCGGCGGCGCGCCGGTAAAATCCGTCTGACCCATTTCAACGCTCGTCTGCGCCGCGGCGAGCGCGCCTTGCAACCGCACGTAGTCGCTCGCGCCGCCCCAGGACATCGAAAGCAGGGGACCATTCGTTCCGCACAACGTCGCCCCCTTGACGCGCGCGTCAAGGTCCTGATCGGCAAGGCGGAAGGCGCCGCGGTCGAACCGCCAGCAATCATTCGCCGACGGACTGATCTCCATCATGCGCGCGGCAAGGTCCGCCTTGATGTCAAAATGGCCCTTCGACGGAAGGTCTGATATCGTCAGCCGGCCAATATCCGCCGTCCGGACGAGGCCGTCGACCGCAAGGCGTCCTGACACCAAGCTTTGCGAAATCGCCCCGTCAAATCCCGCCGTCAACCCGGCAAGCGAAACGCCCGCGATCGTCTGCTCCTTGAGCGCGGCATTGGCCGCAATAGTCCATTGCGCGCCGTCTTGCGTTTCGGCGGCGATCACGGCGTCGCCTGACGCGACCGGCCCTGCAAGCTTCAAGGCGCCGCCAGCGCGCCCGTTCTTCCCGCGCATTTGATATAGGACGCTGTCCTCCCCGCCGGTCAGGATCAGCACATCACCCCTGTCCGCCGCGAGCGTGATCGGCCCGTCATCGAGACGAAGGACGACGCCGTCGGC